>DCIC01000095.1:0-1162 GCA_002315825.1 Bacteroidales bacterium UBA1736
TTGCCACCTGCACATAAAGCGATGGACGTATTGCCTCACCGAGAAGGAGACGTACTCGTACTTCCGTATGCAGATGATTTGCTGGACTATGTTCTGCAAGATAAGTCGGTAAATCTGGACCTTACCGGCGACAATTATGAGAAGCTGGTAAATATCGTGGATGAGGAATATATCCCGCTTCCCACAAAGGCAATCAGATTTGTGACACCGAAGCGAACTGTGGATATGCCCGTAGCCGAGATAGAAGTGTTCATTGACCAATTTGTTGATACTGGAGAGCCAATCTATTATACCTCACTGGACGGCCAGGAGTTCGCAAAGTTTAAGATAGCCTACTATGAAGAGGCTCTTGAGGATGATGGTAAATTGTTGAATTAGTTGATTTTGATACATATATGGAGATTTTGTTTTCATTTCTTGGAGGCCTTGTCCTCACTGCTATTGTCGCTTTCTTCATCGCAAGAAGCGTAGTCAAATCCCGCATATCCATGGCCGAACAGACGGCTCGGGCACAAGCTGAATCCACTTCTAAGGTGGAGCAGATTCGTCTTGAGTCTGACCTTGTTCACGCCAACCAGCGTACTGAAGAGCTAATCGCGAAACTGGAAGAGGCGAAGGTTGAGGCTCAGGGACAATTGCAAACCGCGAAGGAGGAGGCTGATGCGACATTACAGCAGGCAAAGGCCGAAGCTGCCGACGCTCTGCAAAAGTCAAAGGATGAAGCCGCCAAACTTCTGGAGGATACCAAGTCGGAATTGCGTAAGCGTAATGCTGATGACTTGGCTGCGCGTGATGCTGCTCACAAGGAGGCTATGGATTCCCTTCAGGCCCGCTTCGATGAGACTATGGCCAAGGTATCGGCACAGGTAAAGTCCGATACTTCGGAGATGCTAAAGGCCCGTCAGAAGGAGTTCTCGGAAACGAGTAACCTAAGCCTTGGCCAGATTGTAAATCCTCTGAAGGAGAACATTGCAGAGTTGAAGAAGGCGATGGAGGACGGAAATAAGGAGCAGGCTGAGCGCAATGGTGAGATGCGAGAGCGTATTCAAAACTTAATGGAGCATAGCGAGGCTGCCCGTAAGAGTGCGGACGAACTGGCTGCTGCATTCAAGCATGGCAGCAAGGTGCAGGGTGACTGGGGTGAGACGATTCTGGAAGAGCT
>DCIC01000095.1:1184-3144 GCA_002315825.1 Bacteroidales bacterium UBA1736
CTTGCATCGCAGGGCCTCACCCGTGGCGTGCATTTCGACACGCAGGCGGTTATTCGTGATGCGGGTGGCAAACCCGTACGCAATGAAGACGGCGGTATAATGCGACCTGATGTAATTCTACATCTTGATGAAAGGCGTGAAGTCATCATCGATTCCAAGGTGTCGCTTACCTCGTATGTCGATTACGTGAATGCCGAAAATGAGGCTGACAGACAGACCTTCTTGAAGACCCACGTTGACAGCATCAAGAAGCACGTTAAGGAACTTGCCGCTAAGGATTATTCCGGATACGTGCAGTCGCCAAAGGTATCCGCCGGCTATGTGATTATGTTCGTGCCCAACATGGGAGCTCTCTGGTCAGCTCTTAACGCAGAGCCCGACCTCTGGCGCAAAGCCGCTGACCAGAACGTATACATCGCCGATGAGCAGAGCTTGTATGGCGCCCTGAAAATTGTGAGCTTGACCTGGACACAGGTGGCGCAGGCTCAGAACCATGAGAAGGTTTATGAACTCGCGAACGAGATGATTGACCGTGTGGGACAGTTTATGGAGAAGTATGAAGCTGTCGGAAAGGCTTTGAAGAAGGCTACTGAAGAGTATGACGACGGAAAGCGCAAACTCGATGTCAGGGGCCAGAGCATCATAAACACTTCGGGCAAGTTGATAAAGCTTGGAGCGAAGAATAGTGACAGGCATCCTATTAAGGCTCTGCTGGACATCGATGAGATACCGGCACTGACCGATGGGACTATAGAGGTTGAGGTTCCCGATTCGGATGCTTCGTAAAAATGTCAGGAGGGGCCGGTTTTCCACCGGCCTTCACTGACATTGTGACAGTAAACATAGGATGGCAAAACATTTGATATAGAGTAAATTATATGAACGAATTATTTAACTCGGAGAGCTCGCGCCATTACATCTCCTTGCTCCAGGAGAACATAACGAGAATGGCCGCCAACTGTACCAGCTGTAAGACCTGGCTTATTACTATTGTGAGTGCATTATTTGCGTTGCAACTGGCAAGTGATGCGCTGAAACCCTACCTGTGGATAGCACTCATTCCAACGTTTTTATTCTTCTTGCTCGATGCATATTACCTAGGGCAGGAAAAACGCTTCCGTGACCTTGAAGAGGATTTTGTGACGAAGGTAAAGGCAGGAGAGGATGTTACTGATATTCTATACACCTTCAAAAGCCAAGAGGTAACTAAAAATTGTTATCTGTGGAAAGGTATGAGGTCATTCTCCACATGGATCCTGTATGCTGCCGTTGTGGTTGCTGTAATAATAATCTGTTGCGTAATATAGTGGGGTATGGGAAGGAATGTTTTTGTATCGTACAAGTACGCCGATGATAATGTGCAACCTATCGGCTATTGCACTTCATCAACAGCGCGAGACTATGTAACAAAATTGGAGGAATACCTTGGAGACAATGGCCATGCCTATTTCGGAGAACGTGAAGGGGATGATTTAAGCAATCTGACCGACGATCAGATTTATGAGCACTTAAAAGATAAGATCTTTCCCACGTCATGTACAATTGTATTGATATCGCCAAATATGAAAGAGTCTGGACGACTGGATAAGTCACAGTGGATTCCGTGGGAAATATATTATTCATTGCGAGAAACCAGTCGTGAGGGGTATACAAGCAGACGTAATGGAGTATTAGCAGTAGTGCTTCCTGACAGAAATGGCAGCTATAATTATGCGCTTGAAAAATTACATTGCTGCTTTAATTCCTGCATTAAGCACCATACGGATTCTTTGTTTACAATCCTTCGGAAGAATATGTTTAACAAGATTAATGGGGATAAACGAGTTTGCGAGAATCAAGATACTGTCTGGAGTGGCGACTGTAGCTACATCCCTATGATAAAATGGAGTGATTTTGTTACAAATCTAAACTACTTTATTGAAAAGGCAGAATCTATAAAAGATAACGCAGATAGCTATAG
>DCIC01000118.1 GCA_002315825.1 Bacteroidales bacterium UBA1736
CCCTTCTTCATCTCACCGCCATACCAAGTGTTGAGGATAACCTGCTCCTTGCTTGATACGTTGAAAGCAACGCAAGTCTCGCTGCGAAGACCAAGCTCCTGATAGTTGTCAACCTTAGCCTTTGCTGCGCAGTAAACTACGAAGTCGGGCTCCTGGTCGAACTCAGCCTGGTTCTGAGGACGGATAAACATATTGGTAACGAAGTGAGCCTGCCAAGCAACCTCCATAATGAAACGAACCTTCATACGTGTATCCTTGTGGGTACCGCAGTATCCGTCAACTACGAAAAGGCGCTTGCCGCTGAGCTGCTGGAGAGCGAGCTTCTTAACCTCACCCCAAACCTTCTCTGACATCTCGTGGTTGTCATTGGGATAGTCGGGAGTATTCCACCATACAGTGTCCTTGGAGTTCTCGTCCATAACAATGTATTTGTCCTTAGGAGAACGTCCTGTGTAAACACCTGTCATAACGTTGATAGTGCCAAGCTCAGTCACCTGACCCTTGTCAAATCCCTCAAGGCCTGGTTTGGTCTCCTCATTGTACAATACCTCGAATGAAGGATTGTAGAGAACCTCGGTAGTGCCTTTAATACCGTACTTGTTCAAATCAAAATTAGGCATAATTTTATAATAAATTTGTTCAAAATCTTCGAAACCGAAATCGTGCAAATTTACGAAAATTATCTTTCTAACCCAAAGAAAAAGTAGGAAATAAAATCACTATTTTTGCAATATGACAGCTCGGGAAGTACTGAAGCAATTTTGGGGTTATGACTCATTCAGGCCCGTCCAGGAAGACATTATCAATTGTGCTCTGGACGGAAAGGATGTTTTGGCCCTGCTCCCCACGGGAGGAGGCAAATCAGTATGTTTCCAGGTCCCGACCCTGATAAGCGAGGGCCTTGCACTGGTCGTCACTCCCCTGATTGCATTGATGAAAGACCAAGTCCAGAATCTGGAAGACAGGGGGATTAAGGCTCTCGCGATCTACGCCGGTATGTCCAGAAACGAAGTGGATCTCGCTCTGAACAACGCGGCCTACGGGGATTTCAAGTTTTTGTATGTCTCCCCGGAAAGACTCTCCACCGACCTATTCAAGTCCTATCTGGACATCCTGCCCATCAAATATATAGTCATTGATGAGGCCCACTGTATCTCACAGTGGGGCTATGACTTCCGGCCCGATTACCTCAAGATCGGAGAGCTCCGCAAGCTGGTCCACGCCCCCGTGATAGCTCTGACCGCCACCGCGACGCAGAGTGTCGCAGCAGACATAATGGAGAAGTTGGGATTCAAGGAGCAGAATCTGCTCAAAGGAGACTTCGAGAGAAAAAATCTATCCTATATCGCAAGGGAAGTACAGGACAAGAACGGGCAAGTCCTGAATATTTGCAACAGAGTCAACGGTAGCGGTATCATATACCTGCGCAACAGAAAAGGTTGCGAGCAGACAGCATCGTTTCTGTCAAGCCACAATGTCAGCGCATCATTCTACCACGCGGGGATTGACCCGCTTGAGCGGTCAAGGCGCCAGGAAGCCTGGAAAAAAGGAGAAATAAGGGTAATGGTCTGCACCAACGCATTCGGTATGGGCATCGACAAGGCGGACGTGAGATTTGTCGTGCATATGGACCTTCCGGACAGTCCGGAGGCATATTTCCAGGAAGCGGGCAGGGCCGGACGGGACTCCAAGAGCTCATACGCCGTCCTCCTGTGGAACAAAACAGATTTCTCCAGAATTGACAAGCTGCTGAGCGTAAGTTTCCCTTCAAAAGAATATCTGGAGGAGGTTTACCAGCGTCTACATATTTTCTATGCCGTTCCCTACGACACAGGTATCGGCAGACAGATCAAATTCAATCTGGAAGAGTTCTGCAAGCATTTCAACCTAAACCGCTCGATGGTCCATTACGCGCTCAAATACCTGGAACGCACAGACCACCTGACTTATTGCGAGGACCTGGAGATACGCACAAAAGTGCAGATCCGCATCGAGAGGCGCAGTCTCTACTATACCACACTGCCCGACGAAGCTTCGCTCAATATTCTGGAAACGCTTATGCGAAACTATGCCGGCATCTTCTCCTGCCCGATGTCGATTGACGAAGACAAGGTGGCCGGCAAATGCGGTTTGAGCATAGCTCAATTCAGACAAGCACTGTACCAATTGAGTGTCAATGAAATCATCAAATACATCCCGGCCGACAGGGCAAGCGTCATTTTCCTGCATCACGACAGACTGAGAGAAGGTAACCTCAACCTCTCCCTGGACAAGTACAAAAAGCTGAAAGACAACTACATCGCACGTACCGACGCCATGAAGGAATATGTCTCCCGGAAGAGAGGATGCAGATCGCAGTACCTGCTCGCATATTTCGGGCAGGAGAGCAATCACAGCTGCGGGCAATGCGATTTGTGCAGAGATAATGTCACAGAAGAAAAAATCAGACAAAAAATTGCTATTTTTGTAGATAAGCACGGCGGAAAATACTCTACGGATGACCTCAGAGCTCTGATAGCAGACCCTTCGTCAGGAAGCGGCAAAAAGATTCTGGAAGAGATGAGACAGATGATGGATGCAGGAACGATTCCGCCGCCACTAGAGCATTCAGATGAAAAAAGGCACCATTGAGCTCATCGGGATGAATTTCCGAGCGTTTCACGGCTGTTTCGAAGAAGAAAGAAGGGACGGCAACAGTTTTGTCGTCGATTTCAGGGCCGACCTGGACACGAGCCGCGCCCAGGTCACCGACAGTCTAGAAGACACTGTAGATTATGGCCGCATATACCAGATTGTAAAGGAGCAGATGGCAATCCCCTCCAATCTTCTGGAAAATGTCGCCGGGCGAATAGCCGGGGCCGTCTGCGCAGAGTTTCCCAGCCTGGAGGGAATAGAGGTGAGCGTATCCAAGAAAAACCCTCCCGTGGGAGGTGAAGCCCAGTGGTCAAAAATAACGGTAAGAAAGTGAAAGTTGCATTCCATACCCTCGGCTGCAAGCTGAACTATGCAGAGACTTCAACCTACGAGCGGGAATTCCGCAAGAGAGGCTGCGAGGTCGTACCCTGGTGCAGTCCTCAGGCGGACCTCATTGTCGTCAACACCTGCTCCGTCACGGAACATTCCAACCAGAAGGCCAGAGGAGTCATCAGAAGGGCTCACAGGGCAGCTCCGCTGGCAAGGATTGTGGTCACGGGATGTTATGCACAGCTAAGACCCGAAGAAATTCGGCAGTTGGAAGGCGTGAGCTTCGTTTTCGGAGCGGGAGCCAAATCCGCATTGGTCGATACTGTGCTGGGCACCCCGGCGGTCAATGCCGGAACGGACATAATGCCCGCATACAGCAGCGGAGAGCGCACGCGGTCGTTTCTCAAGGTGCAGGATGGATGCAACAATTACTGCGCATACTGCACAGTGCCATTTGCCAGAGGCGAGAGCCGCAACGTCCCCATTTGCGAAGTTGTGAAGCAAGCGCGAGAAATAGCCGCGGCCGGGATCAAAGAAATCGTGCTGACAGGTGTGAATACCGGTGATTTCGGGAGAAGCACGGGGGAATCCTTTCTGGACCTTCTCAAAGAGCTCGACAAGATCGAAGGCATCGAGAGATACAGAATCTCTTCAATAGAGCCCAATCTTATCAGCAAGGAAATCATCGACTGGATAGCATCGGGGACAAAGATACAGCCCCACTTCCACATTCCTCTGCAGACAGGAAGCGATGAGCTTCTGCGCAAAATGGGCCGCAAATACGACACTGCGTTTTTTGCCGACAAGATTGCATATATCCGCTCCGCGATGGAGGCCCCTGGCAAGCCAAAGGTATTTTTTGGGATCGACACTATGGTCGGCCTGCCCTCAGAGACCGAAGAGATGTTCCTGCAGACTTATGACTTCATCAAGAGCATAGCACCCGCATTCATACACATCTTCCCCTACTCGAGGCGTCCCGGCACAAGAGCGGACAAGATGGACGGACAGGTCCCGGAAAGAATCAAGACAGAACGGGTCGCCATTCTGGAAGCTCTGTGCGAAGAGCTCAACAGACGTTTCGTGGAGGAGAACAAGGGACAGCCCTGTAAGGTTCTTTTCGAATCCAGGGACAGAGATGGGATGATGTCGGGATACAGCGAAAATTATATCAGGATTGTACGCCCTTACGACAAGAGTAAGGTCGGCAAGATAGTGGATGAGATAATATGACAGAGCTGCAGTATCTACCGGGAGTGGGTCCCAAGAGGGCCGCACTGCTCAGACAGGAACTGGACATCCAGACAGTCCGGGACCTGATACAGCTGTACCCGTTCAGATACATTGACCGGAGCGGAATCCAACGCATCGCGGACATCCGCCCCGATGTGGCTTATGTCCAGATTATGGCCAGGGTCACCAGTGCAGAGATTATCAAAAAGCGTCTGAGCGTCAAAGTAGCCGACTCCAGCGGGGAGATTGAGGTAGTATTCTTCAAGGGTATCAAATGGATGTCAGAGAAGCTGAAGCCCGGTAGCGTCTTCGTATTTTTCGGAAAGCCCTCCTGCTTCAATGACAAGATCAATCTTGTCCACCCC
This sequence comes from Bacteroidales bacterium UBA1736, assembly GCA_002315825.1. GTDB lineage: Bacteria > Bacteroidota > Bacteroidia > Bacteroidales > UBA932 > Cryptobacteroides. Next base: position 4,563 of record DCIC01000118.1, read on the forward strand.
GAAGTGGACAATCCCCCACAAAACGGGCAGAGCAGCCCGACAGCCGGGGTACTCTCGGGAGTTTACCCCAGCACGGAGAAATTGAAGAATTCCGGGATCACAGGCAAAGTGATGGCAAAGATTATGAGCGCGGCCCTCTCAGAATGTCTTCCCGATGCCCAAGACAACATCCCCGACTATCTTCTCAAAGAGAAGGGGTTGGTACCCCTCAGATTCGCCCTACAGAATATACATTTCCCCAAGGACAGCACATCCCTTGAAAAGGCCATCAGAAGGCTCAAGTTTGAGGAACTCTTTTTCCTCCAATTGTCTCTTCTTAAGCAGAAATATGTACGCAGCAACGGAGTCGAGGGCATCCCGATGCCCAAGGTGGGCAAGGATTTCAATGCCTGCTATGAGGCTCTCCCCTACAGTCTGACCGGGGCCCAGAAGCGCGTAATCAAGGAAATCCGCTCGGATATGATGAGCGGGCACCAGATGAACAGGCTCCTTCAGGGAGATGTCGGTTCGGGAAAGACTATGGTCGCAGTGCTCAGCGCATTGATCGCGACAGGCAATGGATACCAAGCCTGCATAATGGCCCCCACCGAGGTGCTCGCCTCGCAGCATTATGCCAATGTGCAGAAATACCTATCCACCACTTCTGTCAAATGCGCCCTGCTCACAGGCAGCAGCGGCACTAAGGAAAGACGGGAGATTCACGCGGGCCTGGAAGACGGCAGCATAGGAATCATCATCGGCACTCACGCCCTCATTGAGGACAGCGTCCGCTTCAATAATCTGGGCCTTGCCATAATAGACGAGCAGCACCGTTTCGGAGTGGATCAGAGGTCCAGGCTTTGGTCCAAGAACCGTATCGGGCTTCCTCCGCACGTACTGGTTATGACAGCCACGCCTATCCCGAGGACCCTTGCGATGACCCTTTACGGCGATCTGGACGTTTCGGTCATCGACGAAATGCCTCCGGGCAGAAAGCCGGTCCAGACTCTCCAGATCGGTCAAGGCAAGCGCTTCGAGCTATACAATTTTATGAAGAAGGAGATCGACAAGGGGCGTCAGGTGTTTGTTGTCTATCCACTCATTTTCGAAAGCGAAAAGCTTGACCTCCAGAATCTCGAGAAGGGATACGAGGATATCGTAGGCGCATTCCCCTTCCCCCCGTACAAGGTTGCAATCGTACACGGCAAGCAGAGCGCCGAAGAAAAGGCTTTCAATATGTCCGCATTTGCCGCAGGGAGGGCCAACATTCTGGTATCCACCACGGTGATTGAGGTGGGTGTGGATGTGCCGAATGCGTCAGTGATGGTCATCGAGAGTGCCCAGCGCTTCGGGCTCAGTCAGTTGCATCAGCTCAGAGGCAGAGTCGGGAGAGGCGCGGAGCAAGCTTTCTGTATATTGGTCAGGGACAACAAATTGAGCAAAGAGTCCAAGAAGAGGATCGATCTGCTTTGCTCCACCGAGGACGGATTTGTGCTGGCAGAAGAAGATATGAAAATGCGAGGACCGGGAGATATGGACGGCACCCAACAGAGCGGCCTTCCCATCAAATTGAACATCGCGTCCCTCGCAAAGGACGGGATACTGCTTTCGGAAGCCAGAGCGACCGCCGAAAAGGTGCTCAGTGCTGACCCCACTCTGTCGGACCCGATCAATGAGGCTCTGGTGAGAGAATTAAGAAAAGGCAAATACAAGATAAAGGATTACAGTCAGATATCATAAATAACCTTAAATACATGAAAACAATCAAATTTTTCATCATCATCGCAGTCGCCTTGCTGATGAGTTCGTGCAAAAGTATGAGAATTGAAGTTCCCGAGACAGGCTACATCGGCCAGTCACAAATCAAGGTCAAGAACGGGCTGATGACCCCCGAGACGATTTTGTCCCTGGGCCGTCTCTCTGACCCTCAACTCTCCCCTGACGGGAGTCAGATTCTCTATGGTGTCAGCTACACTTCCATAGAGGACAACCACAGTTGTCGCAACCTGTTCATCTGCAACGCGGACGGAAGCAACAACCATCAGATCACCCGCTACGCGAAGAGCGTCACCAACGCAAGATGGAGTGCAGACGGTTCGACCATCTACTTCATTCAGGGAGGTCAAGTCTGGGAAGCTCCCATCAACGGATTCCGTCTGGGCAAGAGAGTGAAGAGAACCGATGTCGAGGCAGGTATCTCCGAATTCAAGATCTCCCCCGACGGGCAATACATTATGTACACCAGCACAATCCCCAACAAGGCAGTCCAGACCCCTTCACAGAGCGACCCTATGCTCAGCAAGGCAAACGCCTACGCCACAGAGGATCTGATGTACAGGCATTGGGACCATTGGGTGACAGAGACTCCCAGAACATATACAGCTCCCTTCGGATCAGAGATGATTACTGAAGACAATTCAAAGGACATCCTTGGAGCAGACGAGCCTTTCGAGCTCCCTACCGAGCCATTCTCTGGTATTGAGCAGCTTGACTGGGCTCCCGACTCACGTCATATCGCGTACAGTTGCCGCAAATTGACAGGCAAAGACTACGCATTCTCTACCGACACCGAAATTTACATCTATGACATCCAGAACGGCAGCACCGTGCGCATCCCTATGGACGGAGGCTACGACACAGATCCCGTATGGTCCGCAGACGGCAGCAAGCTTGCCTGGATATCAATGGCAAGGAACGGCTACGAGTCCGACCAGCAGAGACTGATGGTTGCAGACGTAGAGTTTGGAAGTGAAACAAAGGTTTCCGGCATCAGACAGCTTGCAGCGAGCCTTGACAGGGATGCGGCAGGCATCTTCTGGACAGACAACGACTCCAGGATTATCTTCAACGCACTGGTTGACGGACTCCAGGCCCTTTATTCAGCCAACGTCGAGAGCGGAGATTATACCAGAATCACTCCTGACAACTTGTGGTTTGATTTCAACTCACCTTTCGGAGCAAAGGACAATATCCTTTACACCTCATACTGCAGCCTCAACTTCCCCAACGAGTTGGTTAAGCTCGTAGTCGGCGAAGAGGGAGTTGAAACATCCCAGATCACACACGAGAATGACCATATCCTGACTCAGCTCAAGAAGAGCAAATGCGAGAAGAGAATGATCAAGACCGTGGACGGACAGAGTATGCTCACTTGGGTGCTGTTCCCTCCCGAATTCGACGCCGCTCGTCAATACCCCGCCATCGAGATCTGTCTTGGAGGCCCTCAGGGCACATTGAGCCAGGGTTGGAGCTACAGATGGAACTACAGACTGATGTCAGCTCAGGGCTACATCGTAGTGCTTCCCAACAGAAGAGGCACAACTGCTTTCGGGCAGGAGTGGAAGGAGCAGATCTCCGGAGATTACTGCGGTCTGAATATGGAGGATTATCTGAGCTGCGGGCGCGAAATCAAGGCTGAGCCTTATGTAGGCAAGCTCGCAGCCTGCGGAGCAAGTTACGGCGGATATTCAGTTTACAATCTCGCGGGAATACACGGCGACCTCTATGACTGTTTTATCGCACACGCCGGCATTTTCGACGAGGCTGAGCTGTACTATACCACAGAGGAGATGTGGTTTGCAGATTGGGACAACGGCGGATTGGGCGAAGGGTATCTGAGCGGATCACCCTGGAGCGATCTTCCCAAGGCAAAGAGACATTATGCCAACTCTCCCGTCAACAAGGTTCAGAACTGGCACACCCCTATTCTCTGTATCCACGGAGGCAATGATTTCCGCATCCCTTATTCACAGGCGCTGGCAGCTTTCAACTGCGCGCAGTTTATGGGCGTTCCTTCAAAGCTTGTCATATTCCCCGACGAGAACCACTGGATACTTAAGCCTCAGAATGGACTTTACTGGCACAGGACATATTTTGATTGGCTGGACAGATGGACAAAACAATAATCAGAAGACGTATTCTGACAACATCAATGGCATCACTCCTTGCAGCAAGCACTATGCTGCAAGGAGTTGATTTTGGAAAGTCCAAGCAGACCAAGGACATACCTGTCGGTGACGGTCCTTCTGTCGCATATACCTCAAATGACTTCGGATTCAGACTGTTCAAGCGATTTGCGGGAAAAGACCAGGCGTTTTTCTCTCCGATAAGCCTTTCTCAAGCCCTTGCTATGACTTCAATCGGAGCGAAGGGCAAGACAGCAGAGGATATGGCCATAGCAATGGGATTCAAGGGCCAGAGTGTCGAGCAAATAGCAAACGGGTACTCAGCCCTCGCTGGAGCATTGACCGGAAAGGAAAGGAGTGTGAAGCTCAACATCGCCAATTCGATATGGGTGGACAATGACCTGCAGCTCAAGAGCGGGTTTGCCAATCAAGGCAAGGCTCTGTTCGGGGCAGAAATAGCTTCGGCTGATTTCAGATCGGCCGAGACACTCAGAAAGATCAACCAGTGGTGCTATTCAAAGACTGAGGGCAGGATTCCGAGCATAATCGACAGGATAGATCCGATGATGAAGATGTATCTGTTCAACGCTCTGTATTTCAAGGGAGAATGGATGATTCCCTTCCCCAGCACCTATAAGGACAGATTCAACTGTATCGACGGGACAAGAATCCAGGTCGAGATGATGATAGCGGAGAGATATTTCCAGTATTACGAAAACGATTATTTCCGTTTTGCAGAGATACCTTACAAGACCGGAATAGGAGACGAGAGTGGTTGTTCGATGATCATCGCTCTGCCCAAGGGGGATTTCCTGAAGGCCCGGGAAAGTCTGGATGCATCATCCTGGGAGGCTATGTACCAAGGCCTCGAGAGCAAGAAGCTGGACTTCAAAATGCCGAAATTCTCGATGGAGTATGAGGCAGTGCTCAATGATGTACTTACGGAAGAAGGAATGGGCATTGCATTCAGCAACAAAGCCGATTTCGGCGGCATAAGCGATTTTCCTCTGGCGATAGGCACGGTGAAGCAGAAAACCTATATCAATGTGGACGAGAACGGCTCGGAGGCCGCCGCAATCACTGCCATAGGTATGAGGGCAATGTCCGCAAGACCGGAGCCCTCCGACAGATTTTTCGTGGACAAGCCTTTTATCTATGCCATCTGTGACAAGGCCACAGGAGCAATTCTGTTCATCGGCCAGAAAGTCAAGTAAGACAGAAGGAAAATAGCTATAGTATGATTGTTTCGCCTATCATACTGCCGGAATATTCACGGCCGCCGATTACGGCAGTCACACCTACAGGGAGGTCAAGAGTAATACTCAAGCCTTCCTGTTCTTTTTTGCTGTAAACCTTGATGGTGCCGTAAGGGGTCTCCTTGCTGACTCTCACCCAGTCCATACCGGAAGGTAGTTGAGGGTCGATACGCACCTTCCTATAGCCCGGAGCTTCGGGAATGATGCCCCCGAGAGCCTGATAGAACCAGCTGCCTATTCCGTTATAACAGTTATGCAGACGACTGTTTCGCGCATCCCAGTACTCCCAGGTACCTGTAGCGCCATTGTCTATCATATACAGGTAACCGGGATAATCCCTTTCCTTTAGCATTCCGTACATAAATTCGACTTCCCGCTCGAGGGTAGCCCATTCTGTTATGACGGGGACTCCTACCAGACCGGTGCTCAAATTCCCTCCATAAACATCTGCAGTGCGCTTCTTGAGAGTCTCGAGAAGAGACGGCTTCACATCATCGGGGACGATGCCCACAAGCATAGGGTACACCATATCAATCTGGCTTCCGCTTGCATATGTACAAGTCTCGGGATGATAGAGCTTGCTATTTATTGTCTGAGAAAGAGCCGAGAGCCTGCGTTCATAATCAGCCTTATCCTGATCAAGATGGAGCAGCCCTGCTATCTGGATGAGGTCCGCATATACCTGACAAAGCGAGCAGTTGTTGACAAGCTGGATGGATTCGGGGTCACTGACATTCAGGCCTTTGGGACCGGCCCAGTCGCCGAGGAACCATTGACGGTACCACTCGTAGGGCCAATCCCGGAGAAGTCCGTCCACGGTATATTTATCCACATATCCCAGCCAGCGCTTCATAGTGGCATAAGAGTTCTCAATCAGTCGCTTATCCCCATAGCTGATATAATAGCGCCAAGGAGCCTGGACTATAAATCCGCACCAATACGGGCCGCCTCCGGCCATATAAGGATTGGGGGCGGTATGTGGCAGTCCACCGTCTTCCTTGACAGAATCATTCCAGGCAAGCATCCAGTTGGTAAAGAGAGGATTGGCATCATACATAATCTGTAAGGTCAGAGCAGATGCATTGCCGTCGCCGCCATATCCCAGACGCTCCCTGTTTGCACAATCAACCATATACCCGTCAAAAGCCAGATTCTCGACAGTATAATGGACCATATCGTGAATGGCGTTCATATCCGGGTCACTGCACTCAAAGCTTGAGGCCTCTGTATAATCTGTACGAATGCGCATACCCTTCAGATCAGCAAGAGAAGGCTTGGACTGGAGTCCTTCGAGAAGCACATAACGGAAAACGTGATGATTGAATCTGTTTACAAAATGGTCGCCATCTTCCTTTCCGGATGAGATAAACTGGCTTTTCCCACAGAACTGAAGCACGCCGTCCTTATCCATATAATCAGAGAACCGGGCAGATGTGACGTGTCCATCAGGAAGTCCGGGAAGACTGATATCAAGAAAGCCGTTCAATATCTTGCCGAAATCCACCACCCACGCAGTATCACCGTAAGCCTCAACGGATACAGGGGAGATAGTCTCCTGAACAGTACAGAGCTCGCAGGTCTGAGGGGTGGCAATGATGCCTTTTACATCCACCACATCCACGGGGCTCCATTCAAGTTTTGATAGCTCTTCGGGATTAAAGGAACAAGGGACCTGCCCCGCGTCAATCGACTCACCTTCAAACTGTCCGGGAAGCCAGGAGCCCAAGTCGCAATATCCGCTCCAGCGACCCTGCCAGCTTGCATCTGTTGCAAGGATGCATTCGGCGGTTCCGTCATTGACAAGGTCAAGTTCCGCCTTTACAAGGGCGCCTTCATATTGGGCCTCAAATGTTTTGGGCTTATACCATCCCGAGCCCGTCCAGAGTACAATCTCATTGTCGCCTTTGTGGAGCTTATCCGTCACATCATATGTAACTATGAGCGAACGCTTTCTCAACTCTGAAACGGCCGGGGTCAAAACAGCGTCCGAGACTTTTTCCCCATTGATATATACTTCGTGATACCCTAAAGAATTGACGTGCAGCACGGCCTGACCGGGGGCGGATTCAAGATTAAAGTCTTTTTTCAGAAGAGAGGAACGTCCCTGCCCGGGAAAAGCTCCGATATACTCTCCCTTGAGAGTGTCGCCTTCCACAATTCCAATGGAGAAATGCTGAGGTTCACTCCAGGAAGACACCTCTGTATCAGATGCCCACACTCTCACCCTCCACCAGCACTGCTGACGCGACTTCAGGGCAGGGCCCTGATATGGGACCATCACCTGGTCGGGAGAAAACACTCTTCCCGAATCCCAGATGTCCGACTCGTTGTCAAGAAGAGACGAGCGTGATGATGCCACTTGGATCTGATAAGAATCCTGACGCATCTGATAGATGGACTGTATCTTCCAGTTGAAGGAAGGAAAGGTGGTATCTATGACGGGATCCCCACCAAGATAATTACATTTGCAATCATATACCGAAAGAGGCTTGGTACAAGACGAGATGATGCATATGGCAGATATAGCCATATGCATCAATATGGGTCTGATATGGAATGTCATCATCAGAAATTAAGGGCAGCTTTAAAAATCACACTTCTGGCATCACCGGGAACGCCGTTCTGTAACTGGCCGCCGAGGACATAGTATTTATTTGTAATATTACGGATATCAAGCGATAAGTCAAGCCACTTGGCCCCTTTCCATTCGAGACCGGCATTGACGATAGTGTATGGATCCTGATGATAAGTCTTGGTATCTGTGACACCCACAATTTTCTGAACGTAATCACTGATCACTCCATTAAAGCCCGACTGATAATGTGCGTTCGCCCTGACGAGCAAACGTCCTCCCTTGGGAGTGACAAGCAAAGCATATTGCGCTGTCAGGTTTGCAAGGAGGTTGGGGACATTACCCACTTCATTGGCGTTGCTTGAGAAGAAGCTCTCCACCTTGAAAGGATGCTGGTAGGTCAGATTGGCATTGAGAAAAAGCCGGTCCTGACGATATTGGAGCGAATTCTCAAATCCGCCCATTGATATCTGTCCGGAATTGACAAAAGCTGATGCGTCACTGCTGGAATCGGAATCTGTTTCAGATGCCCCCAGATTGTAGTACACCATATCGCGCACATCATTGTGGAATGCATTGAGCTCATATGTAAGACCAAGTCTCTTCCATTTGAAGGCGGTGCCGATCTGATAGGAGTTCATCCTCTCGGGATTCAACCCGGTTCCGCCGGAAAACAAGGATATGGTGGAGCCACGGTAAAATGCAGCAGCATCTACGAATGAACGGGCATAGCCGCCCTTCACGGTCACAACGTTGCTTGGCATCCAGATAAGTGACAATCTGGGAGATGCTGTCTGGAGCTGCCGCCCGTCAATGCGCTTCTTGAAGTCAAAACGAATACCTCCATTGAAAATCAATCTCTTTGTAAAGTAATGTTTCAACTGGAGATATGAAGAGGCCGTCTGCTCTATTCCATTCAGAAGGATATTGTGACGGACATTGTTGGTCTGGTCAAAGTCTGATCCGATCATCAGCATTGCATCTCCCATAATCAAAGCTTCATACTGGAGGCCGAACATCACGGTACCGGACATTTTTTCTCCTGCCTTGTAAAGGTATGTTCCGCTTAGATTAATATTGGAGCTGAAATCCTCCCAGTCGATAATCTCTCTGAGGCCCCTTGTCTTGACCTCTCCAATGCCGAGATCCCGTGCAAGATATGCCATCACTTCATACTTGACGGTATCACCGAGGACATTGTATATCTGCTGTCTTTCATTTGCTCCGGAAATGGAGGCCGAAAGAGTGAATTTTTCCCAAGTCTTGCTCCAGTCCAGGTCCGCGCGGAATGTGGTGGTTGTCCTTCCGGGGCCAAGACCATTCACAGTGCCATATTTGTCATAAGAGTATGTGTCACCTATCTCCATCAAGTTGTAAAAAGGGACAGGGTGGGACTGCTGCGCACAAATTTCAAAGACCAGATTGTCCCATTTGATCTTGGCTCCTACATCAAAGGTGGGACTGTCCTTATAAGCTCCCACATAATGAGTGGACATCCCTACATCATAAGCTTGTCCATCTGACATATATGAAGATCCCCAAATAAGAAATTCGGATTTCATATTTCCTTTTCCGACAAGAGCCGAGCCGTTGTATGTATTATGACTGCCAATTCTTCCGATAAGGCTGACACCATCGACATCCGCCCCGTTCTTTGTAATGATATTGACAACGGCTGTGAGTGCAACATTGCCATACAGAGAAGAAGCAGGCCCGCGAAGGACTTCTATCTGCTTTATCTTATCAAGACTGTTACGATAGTCAAACGGTTCAGAATTGGTTGTGGGACTATTGAGCCTATGCCCGTCCAGAAGGACAAGGATAGTCTCCTGTCCAAGACCATACACACCCCTCATCGCTACATTGTCTTCCAGGCCCTGTATGGCTGATATGCCGGGGACATATTGAATCAGAAGGTCCTGCAACTTCAGCGCACCGGAAGCCTTGATCATTTCCTCAGTGATTAGAGTGATGGGGACGGATACCTCTTCCACCGACTCGGACATTTTGGATGCGGTGGTAATAGTGGATCCTACTTTCTTTATTTTGGACAGCAGCTCACCGAATCGTGGAGACTCACCGTACACCGCGTAGAAAGGATCGAGTTCAAGCAACTTTGCGGCATACACTTCGGCCTGAGCAGATTTGTCCTGATACAGGCTGCTCAGCACAAGAAGTCTGTATGCCTGAATCTGGTACTCTCTGTCCAATAGGGGGACCCTGTCTCGGAGCATTGTATCCACCTGGACAAAATATCCCATCTCGAATGCATTGTTGGCATCAAAGAACGGTTGATTCTTATCTTCCTGTGCAGAGAGCGTCACTCCTATTAGGAGAAAGGCCAGAATTATGGTCAACTTTGCTTTCATCGCATAATCTTTACAGGGAACAGGAATGAAATGGTCGTGCCTTCTCCTTCTTTTGACTGAAGGTCCAACTGTCCCTTATGTACATCCATAATAATACTGCGGATAATTCCCATACCCAGCCCGGTACCGCTGCCTGCGGGCTTGGTCGTGTAGAAATTCTCAAAAACGTGCTCACGGGTTTCCGGGCTCATTCCCATACCATTGTCCGTCATCTCGATACGGACATCTGCATCATTTGCCTGAGTCGGGGTGAAGGACATCTTGACGGAGACTGTAGGGGTATATCCGTCAGACTCCTTTTCGGAGCGTTCTTTTACGGTGTAGAATGCATTGTTCATCACATTCAGGATTGCACGGCTGATATCCTGAGGAACTACCAGAACCTTGGGCATACCCTCAGGATATGACTCCTGGATCGAGACATTGAAATTCTTATTGTTGGCACGCATAGCGTGATAACTCAGCCATACATACTCGTGCACGAGCGTGGACAGATCTACGGGAAGGAACTCCCCGGACTTGCCGCGACTCTGTAGCAAAATGCCGCGAATGACTCCGATAGCTCTCTCTCCGTGCTCCTGGATTTTCTTCAAATTGTCAGACAGATCCTTGGAAATATCTTCCATATCTGCCGCAGAATCTTCATCCAATTTGTCTATATTCTCTTCCACGACTTCAGACAGATCCTTAAGAAGAGATGCCGACATCTTGCTGAAATTGATCACGAAATTGAGAGGATTTTGGACCTCGTGTGCAATACCGGCCGACAAGAGGCCCAGAGAGGCAAGTTTGTCCTGCTTCTGGAGTTGACCCTTAAGATCCTCAACTTGTTTTTGAAGTTCTTCTATCTGTTTTTGCAATTCATTATCTTCCATACGCTTCTATCAAGGTAGCTCTATTATGATACGTGAAAACTCATCTTTGACTGACTCAGCGGAGATATTTCCGCCAAAGTCCTGAATAACCTGCTGGCTCAGATACAAACCGACACCCGGAGCCTCTGCAGTGGGCTTTGTGGTAAAGAAGGGATCGAAAATCTTATCCAGAATAGCCTCTTCCATACCGATTCCATTATCGAAAACAATCACTCTGCATCCGCTGCCATCGGGCATACCCTCCACTGAAATGCGAATTGCCGGAGCCTGTGCCATAGTCTCCTTGGCATACTTCTTCTTCACGGCATAGATGGCATTGGACAGAATGGACATTACTGCCTTGCTCATATTCTCCGGATTGACCTGACAGAGCACGGGTTCGGATGGTACATCTATGCTTACCTCCATACCCAGACTGTCAATGTCCGCCTTGTTGTAATTCTTGAAGACTTCGCAGTCGGAAACGCAAAGCTTGGCGATATCAGTTTCCTCCCTATGACTGGACCGGTCGCGGAGCAACTCCTCCATAGCCTTGAGGATACGTGTTGTGGCGAGGCCGTGCTGCTCAATCTTCTCGAGATTGGTACAAAGCATATCCACGACATCCTTGCAATCGTCGAAGATATCCTCCGTCATATTGTCCTTATCATCCTCAATATTCTCATCCAGATCTTTAGCGAGGCCGATGGAAAGATGTGAGAAATTGTTGATATAGTTCATAGGATTGAGGATACGGTCAATGAGTCCCTTGGTCAATTTACCGACCGTAGCCTCCCTCTCTTGGCGAAGAAGCTGGCTCTGAGCTTCTTTCAACTCTCTGGTGCGCTCATCGACAAGGCCTTCGAGACGCATCTGCTCCTGCTCCACGCGGTATAGCCTATAGCGCATAATACCGAAAGAGCTGCCTCCAAGAATGAATACATACAGTATCCAGGTGTACCATTTCATATAGAAAGGTGCCTCTATCTTGAAAGAAACGGGGCCTGTCTGGGATGTATTTCCGAAAGCATCTTCACAACGGACATACAGATTGTATCTTCCTGCGGGGAGATGGCCGAAATTGAATTCTCCGTGAGTGTCCCATCTTGACCACTTGTCATCCTGATGTAGTTTGTAGCTGTATCTGACTGTACCGAAGGGGTCTTCCTTGTCCATAGCCACGCTGTACGCAACATTCTTGTCCTCATTTATGAATGAACGGAGATATAGCTCAGGCGCGTATGGGGGGACAGTCCTCATCTTTTGCAGATCCATACGGATGACTCCGAAATTTCCTCCCACATAGGCCACATCGTCATAGACTTCCATAGTCTCGACACTGTAATTGGACAGAGCCATACACCAGCTGGCAACATTGCCGGAAAGTCCATAGCACACCAAGCCCTTGTTTGCGACACCGGAGTGCCACAGCCTTCCTTCAGAGTCCTTATATTCAAAGAGCAGGCTCAGACTGTCACTTACAGCAGGATGGAATGTACTCTCGCCGGCGGCCATACAGAAGGCCTCGTTGTAATAGTTGATGGCCCATAAGCTTCCGTCCTCCTGTGATACAAACTTGGACACATTCTGGGCATTGTTGAGCTTGACTTCAGAGCCGTCAAAATAATGTCGGTATATACCATCCACCTCTCCGGTGATGAATGAGTCGTGATTCTCGACGTAGATAGCCAGAGTATGGCGGCTGGTGAGTTGGGAAAGGGATCCGTCATAACGGTACAATCCTTCCGCCGTGGCGGCCAGAATGTAGTTCCGATCCGTTTCGGCGAGCTGCCAGCAAGCGAGGTCTAGTCCTTGGACTCTATCGAAGAAGTCATCTTCATTGAGTTTGTACAATCCCTGAAGGGTACCTACAAACATATCACCCCTCGAATGTAGGATAGAGGTAACTTGTCCGTCAAGTCCATCGGTAGGGCTGTAATTAGAGAAAACGGGAGACAGTCCGATACGGAAAAGTCCATTGCTGGTTGCGCCCCACAGACTTCCCTTCCCGTCATAGACCATACCGGTGACGGAGTCGCTGCAAAGGCCGTCATCAGTATTGACGGACATTATAGGAGAGCCTGATTCATCTACGAAAATCACTCCTTGCGAGGTGGTTGCAAGCGCTTTAAGCCTCAGATCGGGAATGTCCACAGTCTGATTGATTTCAATTCCGTTCCAGGTGCCGACTACAAAATCATCCTCAATACGGGGGGCACAGCGCTCAATCTCACTGCCATTGACATAGAAATGATCATCTCCTGCGTCAAAGAACACATAGTTGCCCTCCGAAAAGATATCATCCACTTCCGAGAATCTGACCACACCGGTAGTGTCGGATGCCAGATATTGAATCTGGTCATCTTCATCAAGATATCCAAATACATTGTAGCCTCCGAACCATACACGGCCGTCAGGCGTCCTATACAGATTGGTGATGCGGGATATGCCGGGGGTGTGGATTGTCTTCCACTCCACACCGTCCCACTCAATGAGACCCTCGAAGTTGGCGGCGAAGATTCGTCCCGTTGTGTCGCATTCTATATCAAAGTTTCTGTTATGCCCCTGATATTCAAGAGCACTGATATTGCGGATGAAAGGCTTTCCGCAATGTATGCCTTTCCCGTAACGCTCCACCGCCGAGGCGGACAAAAGAAGCAGGAAAGCCAATGTTAATGTACAAAGCTTTTTCATCGGACAAACGCTACATAAGGAACAGATGTGCCGATGTAATGGTCCCAATCATCAAGCGCCATATTGTCAAGTCCGGAATTCTTGATTTTGGCGGCCATTGTATCGACTGATGTATTGAAATACTGGACTGTACCATTGGATGTACCGACAGCCACTTCTTTTTCATTGAATTTGCACATAGCAAGAGGCCACCCCGTATATGTCATATATGCAGGAACAAGCCAGTCTCTTGTCGGCTTGACCTTATCCTCCATAAATACGGATTCCGGAACATTCAGCTCCTGCGCCATAGTATTGCCATTGTCTAAGCGCATAATTGAAAGATTCCAGATATAGACATTCTTGTCATAGGCAGCGGACAAAAGGATACCGTCAATGACCAGCATACTGGTGATACGGCTGGAGTGCCCAAATATGGTACAGACATAATCGCCTTTAGTATTGGCCTGAAAAATATCTCCATTGGCCTGTCCAAGGAAAAGCGATTTAATGTCATCTGAATAATATGCACAGGTAATCACATCATTGCCGATAGTCTTTGCAGAGGAGAGATTCAAGTCGGCATCAAGCACAGATGCTGATTTATCCTCATAATACAGATGGATTACGCCCCCTTCGCCACGGGTGAATGCAGAGAGACGACCGCTCAGATCGATTCGGCTGCGGATAGATTCTGTCCCGATGTCATAAAGCAGAAGGAACTGCTTGGCAACCAGAAAAAGCTGGCCGTTACCACGGTCAATAATACCCATATATATGCCGTATGGAAGGTCTATCTGGCGTAAGTCTGCATCATAGCTCACTTTGCAAAGAGGTCCGTTGTATGTAAGGGCATATACGTTTGAGGTATCAGCCCATACGGCTCTGAAATCATATCGCTTGTCGTGGAACAGAGGCTTGCGGCGGGCTCCCACCTGACGATGGATCTCGATCTCACCGTAATCCGTAGTCAGGACGCAACCCTTGCCGGGAAGATAGCACATAGCTGTGACGGCCCCACCTTTGGATGTATTGACAGAAGCCTTGGTACGGGAGCAGGCACTGAGGGCGGAAAAAACCTCCGGCTGATATTTGTTGCCGTCATATTTTTGCAAGAAATACCATCCTGCGTAAGCAAGCTGGGAGGCAAGGTCTCTGTTGGATCCTTCGTACTGGCTGAGGGAAGATGTCCCCAAGGTACGTCCCAATGTCCTGTAAGAAAGCGTATCGGCCACACTCTTTGCGTATGTGGCCTCATCTCTTTGCAACTCCGCCA
>DCIC01000087.1:0-1323 GCA_002315825.1 Bacteroidales bacterium UBA1736
GACTCTGGGTGTGACCGAGCACAGCTGACATAGCTTCGATAGCTGTACGTCCAACATTGTTGAAAGGATCCTGCTCGGTGAGAGACCATCCTGAGGTCTGGCAATGGGTACGCAAAGGCATTGATTTATCGCTCTTTGCGCCGAAGCTCTTCACAATCTTGGCCCAGAGGAGACGACCTGCACGAAGTTTGGCAATCTCCATAAAGTGGTTCATTCCAATGCCCCAGAAGAATGAAAGTCTAGGTGCAAATGCATCTACGTCAATTCCTGCATTGACACCGGCCCTGAGGTATTCCATACCATCGGCAAGGGTGTATGCGAGCTCTATGTCAGCTGTAGCTCCGGCCTCTTGGATATGATATCCTGAGATAGAGATACTGTTGAACTTAGGCATATTCTTGGATGTGAACTCAAAGATGTCTGCGATGATTTTCATCGAGAACTCAGGTGGATAAATGTAGGTGTTGCGCACCATAAACTCCTTGAGAATATCGTTCTGGATAGTTCCAGCCATTTCCTCGAGTTTAGCGCCCTGCTCAAGTCCTGTAACGATGTAGAATGCAAGGATAGGAAGCACAGCACCGTTCATTGTCATTGATACGGACATCTTGTTGAGAGGAATTCCCTCGAAGAGTCTCTTCATGTTCTCAACGGAACAAATGCTTACACCAGCCTTTCCAACGTCACCTATTACCCTCATATTGTCCGGGTCATAGCCGCGGTGGGTAGGAAGGTCAAAGGCAACGGACAATCCCTTCTGACCGGATGCGAGGTTGCGTCTGTAGAACGCATTTGATTCTTCTGCTGTAGAGAATCCTGCATATTGACGGATGGTCCACGGCTTGAAAGGATACATCATTGAATAAGGTCCGCGCAGGAAAGGAGGGAGACCAGCGACGAAGTCAAGATGCTCCATCCCCTCAAGGTCTTCTTTAGTATAAACCGCCTTCACACCGATTTGTTCAGGGGTTTTCCAAACTATATCATTCTTTGCCATAATTAGATACCGAGTTTTTGATTAAACGATTTCAAGGTCTCGAGCTGGTTTACCCTAACGTGTATGAAGTTTTCAATACCTGCGCTCTTGAGCTCTTCTGCGCAGTCAGGATTGCCCGCTACCACGAATAATGCTTTTCCTGCAAGACAATTGTATGCAGGGATGGCATACTGAGCATATTCCTCGTCTGAAGAACATAATACCACTATGTCGGCTCCTGCCTTCAATGCGGCATCCACACCTTCCTCAATGCTTGCGAAACCAAGGTTGTCCACAACTTTATATCCTGCTGATGCGAGGAAATTGCAAGAGAACTGTGCGCGTGC
>DCIC01000087.1:1415-19469 GCA_002315825.1 Bacteroidales bacterium UBA1736
TTCTCTGTGGTGAGACGGAGAGCCTCGAATTCAGAAGAAAGTCTGGATGTGCTTATGCCCTTGTAAGGAGTTTCCTCTTTTGCGCATTTGCAGCAGCAAGTCATAGGAGACTTGCCGTCGGAAACCTCTGTGAAATTAGGGAATTGGTTGGTTCCGAGAATAAATTCGCGTGACTGCGCGGCAAGAGTGTGACGCTTGGTGTCAGAGGCGAGGATATCGTCCTGTACAAGTCCTTTCTTTGCGTATTCCACAATACCACCTTCTTCCTGAACCTTCAGGAAAATCTTCCAAGCCTCTGCTGCCAGAGAATCTGTAAGGACTTCAATGTAGTAAGAACCGCCTGCGGGGTCAATAACCTTGTCGAAGTGAGACTCTTCCTTGAGAAGAAGCTGTTGGTTGCGTGCTATTCGCTCTGAGAATTCATCAGGCTTCTGGTATGCTGCATCGAATGGTGTAACGCTTATTGAGTTGACACCTGCGATAGCAGCCGACATAGTCTCAGTCTGGGAACGAAGCAGATTGACATACGAATCAAACAGAGTCATATTGTAGAAGGAAGTCTTTGCGTGAATGCAGGTTTTGCAGGAGTCCTTGTCATCTCCGACATATTCCTGTGCAATCTTGGACCAGAGCATACGTGCGGCACGGAATTTTGCTATTTCCATAAAATAGTTTGTGCTGATGCCCATATTGAACTTGATCCTGCGTGCGATTTCGCTTCCCTCAACGCCTTCGTCTACAAGACGCTTCATATATTCTGCACCCCAGGCGAGGGAATAACCGAGTTCCTGAACGATGTAAGCTCCACTGTCGCTGAGAGCTGAGCCATTCACTGATATGACTTTGAAATCAGGATAACTCTTGACTGTCTCGATAAGAACTTTTCCGGCAGCAATCAGGCTCTCAGTATCCATACCCTTCATAATCATACCCTTGATAGGGTCGAAATCGATGGACGCTTTGATACGTGCGGGGTCATAACCCTTGTTTGCGAAGTAAGCGACAAGAATCTGTGCGAGTTCAGATGCATGCTTAGGGCATACTCTGAAATTGAGCTCTACGCAGTCGCAATAGATACCGTTGAGCAAAGTCTGTACATAATCTGTGCTGAGCTGCTCAGATGGAACCATAAAACCAAGCGAGTCGATACCCTTTCCAAGGACATCGAGCGCTTTCTTGTTTGCCTCTGCAGCGGACTCGCTGCAAATCTCCTGACGGACAAACCAATTGTTGTCACTTGCCTTGTTACCCCTTACATAAGGGAATTCACCCGGCTCTGAGCCAATGGTGCTTAGGTTCTCCAAATCGTCTTTCATATAGAAAGGCTGTACTGAGAATCCCTCATCGGTCTTCCAAACCAGTTTCTTTTGGAAATCGGCGCCCTTGAGATCGACTTGAATCTTGTCGAGCCAATCCTGACGGGTAGGAGAAGAGAATTCAGAAAATAGTTTTTTGTCTGACATTTTGGCTGTAATTATTTAAATTCAGAAATATTCTATTTAATAAGTTTGTAGTATTCGTCCAATAATGAATGTGCTGCTTTAAAAGGAGTCATCTGACCGTTCCAAACGGATTCTTCCGCTTGATTTATGCGAATCTCCATCTTATGATAGAAATCGCCGAGAATCCCCGAGTCGATAGTTTCTTTCATCCAGTAATTGTTCTGTCTGCGTCGTCGTATGTCGAAGTATCCATTGGCTTTCACGAAATCTATATAAGAGAAGACCATTTCAAAAATCTCCTTAATTCCGGTGCCGTTAAGTCCCGAGTATGTTAGGACCTGGCGGGTCCAGCCGCTTTCAGGAGCGGGGAAGAAATGAAATGCGTTTCGCAGTTGAATTGCAGAAAGTTTGCAAGCGTCAACATTGTCTCCATCGCATTTGTTTATGACAATTCCGTCCGCCATTTCCATAATGCCGCGTTTGATACCTTGAAGTTCGTCTCCGGCTCCGGACAACTGGATTACAAGAAAGAAATCCACCATCGACTGGCAGGCTGTCTCGCTTTGACCAACACCTACAGTCTCGATAAATATCTTATCGAAGCCGGCTGCTTCGCAGAGCAATACTGTCTCTCTTGTCTTGCGAGCCACTCCACCGAGACTTCCTGCTGAAGGGCTTGGACGGATGAATGCATCCTTGCGCCTGACAAGTGTTTCCATACGGGTCTTGTCTCCGAGTATGCTGCCCTTCCCGAACTCAGAAGAAGGGTCAATTGCAAGAACGGCCAGCTTGCCTGAGTAATTGTCCAACAGGTGGACTCCGAACTTGTCAATGGATGTACTTTTTCCTGCCCCCGGTACACCGCTAATGCCTATGCGTACTGACTTTCCGCTGAGTGGCAGGCATTTTTCAATCACCTCCTGAGCTTTGGCATAATGCTCAGGGTTGGTGCTTTCAACAAGGGTGACTGCCTGGGAAAGGACAGTAATGTTTCCTTTTGCTATGCCCTCGACCATTTCTCCCACAGACAAATCGTTGTGGCGAAAACTGTCTCTTTTCAGATAAGGGTTGACTACAGGAGGCTGAGCTATACCTTCATTGACAGACAGGCCCTTGTAGGCTTTATCATTTTCAGGGTGTTCCATATTCCCGGCCTATTAAAGTTTTGTATCGGCTATTCCCGCATCAGCATTGATCTTGCGTGAAAGTGCGAACAGCAGGTCTGAAAGACGGTTGAGATATTTTAATACTCCGTTGCTGTCAGGATCGATATTATTCTCACGAAGGAATGTCACCACACGACGTTCCACCCTTCTGCAAACTGTCCTGCATACCTGGCATTGGCAGGATGCGGGGTTTCCTATGGGGAGGATGAAACTTTTGAGAGGCGGAAGACTATGTTCGAGAGAGTCTGTCTCTGCCTCAAGAGCCTTGATTTCTTCAATAAACATATTTTCGAAACCGGGGTATGCAATAACACCTCCAACAGCAAACAGCTCCCGAATAATTCTTTCCAGCAGCGGCTTATAATACGAAATTCTGCGGATGGCAGGTAAACTGCCTTCCGCAGAGCATAACGCATTCAGTAAAGAGATTTGCGAGCTCAGTTCATCCACATCTCCGTACGCTTCCACTCGGGCGTCGTCTTTGGACACTCGTTTTCCGTCAGGAAGTGAGGTGTTCCCGCTATCTCCTTTACCGGTATAAAGCGACATTACTTCTTTTTTTCACAAAGTTCGGTGAGAATGCTTTGGGTAGCCTTTGGGTGAAGGAATGCAATGTTCATTCCGTCAGCACCTGCTCTGGGAGCAGCATCAATAGTGCGGATTGATTTTTCACCGCACTCTGCAAGTGCATTGGCAACACCATCCTCAACTGCGTATGCCATATGATGGAATCCGGGTCCTCTTGTTTCAAGGAATTTTGCCACTGTGCTGTCCGGGCTTGTCGGCTCGAGCAACTCGAGTTTGGTATCTCCAACCTTGAGGAATGCAGTCTTGACTTTCTGGTCTGCAACTTCTTCAGTCTTGTAGCATTCAAAACCAAGAACATTTTCATAGAAAGGGAGTGCCTCTTCTATGCTATTTACGGCTATGCCGATGTGTTCGATATGTGAAATTTTCATGATACTGTATATTAATATTTTATTATCCCAAGAATCCGAGGAGGATACCTGCAGCTACGGCTGAACCGATGACACCTGCTACGTTTGGTGCCATAGCGTGCATCAGCAGATGGTTGCCTGGGTCGCACTCGAGTCCGACTACCTCAGAAACGCGGGCACTGTCAGGAACAGCTGATACTCCTGCGTTTCCGATGAGAGGATTGATCTTATGTCCTTCCTTGCAGAAGAGGTTCATAAATTTCACGAACAAAACTCCGCAGGTTGTGGCAATGACGAATGAGAGAAGACCAAGTCCGAAAATCTTTACGGAATTTCCGGTGAGGAAGACGTCAGCCTGTGTAGAAGCTCCGACTGTCAGACCGATAAGAGTGGTGACTACGTCGATGAGCGGTCCGCGGGCTGTTTCTGCAAGACGGCGGGTTACGCCTGACTCCTTCAGGAGGTTACCGAAGAAGAGCATTCCGAGCAGAGGAAGTCCTGAAGGGACAATGAAGGCCGTGCAGAGGAATCCGATGATAGGGAAGATGACCTTTTCTTTCTGTGATACAACACGAGGACGGGCCATTCTAATCATCCTTTCCTTCTTTGTTGTAAGAAGAAGCATAATCGGCTTCTGGATAACCGGCACAAGTGCCATATATGAGTAGGCCGATACTGCGATGGCTCCCATCAGTTCAGGCGCGAGGCGTCCGCTGAGGAAGATGGCGGTAGGACCGTCAGCTCCTCCGATGATGCCGATTGCTCCTGCTTCACTTGGTGTGAAGCCCAAAAGCAGAGCAAGAAGATATGCACCGAAAATTCCGCATTGTGCAGCCGCACCGATCAAAATCAGCCTTGGCTGGGATATCAGAGCGGAGAAGTCAGTCATAGCACCGATGCCCAGGAAAATCAGAGGCGGATACCATCCCTGCTTCACTCCCTGATAGAGAATGTTCATAACGGAACCTTTCTCATATACGCCCACCTGAAGTCCAACTCCGGTCGTCGGGTCCATAAACAGAGGAATGTTACCCAGAACCATACCGAATCCGATAGGTACGAGAAGCAATGGCTCCCAATGCTTGACAATTCCCAGAGTGATGAAAGTCAGACCTATCAGTATCATTACAAGATGCTGCCAGGTGCAGTTCGCAAATCCGGTGAATTGCCAGAATTGCTGGAGACTGTCGATAATATTTTCCATTATGCGATAGTTGCTACGTTGGCTCCTTCGAGGACTGAGTCACCCTTGTTTACGAGAATGGCAGTTACGGTTCCGTCGAACTCTGAAAGAATCTCGTTCTCCATCTTCATAGCTTCGAGGACTGCTATCTTCTGGCCTCTCTTAACTGCCTGACCTTCCTTTACGTCAATGCTGATGATAACTCCGGGAAGAGGACTGGTGATATTTTTTCCACCGGCTGGAGCCGCTGCCTTAGGTGCAGCGGGTGCTGCTGCGGGAGCTGCTGCAGGAGCAGGAGCCGCCTTGGGAGCAGCAGGAGCTGCTGCGGGAGCTGCTGCAGGAGCAGGTACGGGAGCGTTTTCGAGCTCTACGCTATATGAAACACCATTTACTGTAACGTCGGCGTTATTGCCTTCGATGCTGTTAACGGCTACCTTATATTCGTTGCCATTAATCTTGAATTTATATTCTTTCATTGTTATCTCTGTTTTCTGAGGTTCAACATTTTGTTTCCCCATGCGCTCTGGCATGGATTAATTGTGAGTATAAACGGACCACCGTCGTGTGTGTTGCAACTGATGTGCAAATGTAGCGCGGTGGCAATGGCGGCATATACCTCGTCGCCTCCGCTGATCTGAAGCGCCAGAGCTATGGCTGTAGCCACCTCGTTATCCACCTTTCCGGATACTTTCTTCACGGCTTCCACTTTCTTCTCCTTTGGAGCTTTCTTGTATTTTCCCGAGAAGATGTTTCCGGACAGATTGTAGATGAGGCACAAAATAATCAGCCCGAGGAAAACGCTGCCCACCGCAATTATGGTAAGCGTGAAACCGTGAGGGTCGTTCTGCAACAGACTTTCAGCTTTGGCTGTTATTGTATGACCGTCAATGTACGGTCTGACTTCGAGCAAATTTATCATAATGGCAGATTATCGTGTTTCTTGGCAGGAACGTTCTGCTGCTTGCCTCGAAGTGCTTCAAGAGCGCGGATCACGCGGAAACGTGTGGTTGCAGGCTCGATTACATCCTCGATGTAGCCCTTCTGTGCTGCCTGATAAGGATTTGCGAAGAGGTCATTGTACTCGGCTGTGCGTTCTGCTTTGAGCTGTGCCCTCTTTTCGGGATTTTCCTCATCCTTCAATTCCTTTCCATAAAGAACTCCTACTGCACCATCGGCGCCCATCACTGCGATATTGGCTGAAGGCCAAGCGTAGTTGATGTCACCGCGCAGCTGCTTGCAGCTCATTACGATATGAGCTCCGCCGTAGCTCTTGCGCAGAGTAACTGTAACCTTTGGAACAGTGGCTTCGCCGTATGCGTAGAGAAGCTTTGCTCCGTGGGTGATGATTCCGCCATATTCCTGCTGTGTGCCGCAGAGGAATCCGGGAACGTCCACGAGGGTTACGAGAGGAATATTGAATGCATCGCAGAAACGTACGAATCTGGCAGCCTTGCGGCTTGCGTTGATGTCAAGCACGCCTGCCATAGCCTTAGGCTGGTTTGCAACGACACCTACGCTCTGTCCGTTCATATGAGCGAAGCCCACGATGATGTTCTTTGCGTATGAAGCGTGTACCTCGAAGAAATCACCATCATCAACTATGCTGTTGATAACGGTATACATATCATATGCCTGGTTGAGGTTCTCAGGGATGAATGTGTTGAGCGAGTCATCGAGCCTGCCGACAGGGTCGTTCGTTGGCTGGAGAGGCGCTTCTTCCAAATTGTTTTGAGGAAGGAATGAGAGAAGTTTCTTGAGGGATGCAATGGCCTCGGTCTCATTATCGGCTGCGAAATGAGCCACACCGCTCTTGGAAGTGTGAATCCACGCACCGCCAAGGTCCTCCTGGCTTACAACTTCTCCTGTTACGCTCTTTACTACTGAAGGTCCGGTGAGGAACATATAGGAAGTATCCTTCACCATAAGAGTGAAGTCAGTGAGAGCAGGGGAATAAACCGCACCGCCGGCGCAAGGACCGAAGATACCGCTGATCTGAGGGATAACACCTGAACAGAGGATGTTTCTTTCGAAAATCTCAGCATATCCTGCGAGAGCGTCGATACCTTCCTGGATACGTGCTCCACCTGAGTCATTGATGCCGATAAAGGGTGCTCCACACTGCATAGCCATATCCATGACTTTGCAGATTTTCTCGGACATAGTCTTGCTCAACGAGCCACCGCTGACGGTGAAATCTTGAGCGAAAACGTAAACGATACGACCAGCGATCGTACCTCTACCTGTTACAACACCATCTCCGTCAGTATGGGATTTTTCCATACCGAAGTTGGTGCAACGGTGCTGAACGAAGGTGTCGAATTCTTCGAAACTGCCTTCGTCAAGCAATAGCGCCAGGCGCTCGCGTGCGGTCAGCTTTCCTTTCTCGTGCTGTGCATCGATTCTTTTCTGACCTCCGCCAAGCTCTGCTTTGGCCCTGCGGGCCTTGAGAGAACTGAGTTTGTCTTCCATATCTAATAAAACGTAATAATTGCCAATGAAATACAAAACGTATTTATCCGAGCAAAATTACTTGAAATTGTCAATCCTCCATCAACTTTTGCAAGTGTATTTTTCGATAGCGGCAATCGGTTGCTTTCGAAATTTACGTTTGGGGGTTGAGCCTGACGACTATATTATTGAACTCTTGTATGATTTCTGCCGCTCCTTCCGGGGTTGAGACTTGGGAGCTGCGCCGTCTAAGGGCCTCCGACAAAAGTTGCAATTCTTTGTGGGTGTCATAATCCTGTCCGGTCAAATCCTTGAGACTTACCGGATTTGGTAATTCTATGGGCCAGTCTGTCTGGTTGAGGTCCAACCCCACTCCGACAATTGAAAAATCGATTATTCCGGCGTGGATGGTGTTCTCCACGAGTATCCCGCAGATTTTCTTCTCTCCGACCCAGATATCATTGGGCCACTTTATCCAAGGATCTATGCCTTTTGTCTGAAGATAATCTCGTATGCCCAGAGCCATTATGGATGTTACGGCGAGGGCATCCGATGCTTTCAGGCAATGATGCCGCAACAGAATGGAGAATGTAAGATTCTGCCCTGGGGCTGAATGCCAGGTATGCTCTCCCTGACCGCGTCCCGAGGACTGCATTTCGGCCGCTATTATTGTGAGATCGTCTGACTGGTTCAAACGTCTTCTGAGTTCATTGTTTGTTGAGTCGGTGCTTTTTAACCAAGTTATGTTGCTTGCCATTATTTTGAAAAACGTACTATTTGACAAACGAAATTACAAACTTTTCTTGAAAAAACTCATTATATTTGTAGATGTCCAGACCGCAAAGGTGTGTGAAATCTTATTTGTTATTATGGAACTCAGGCAGTTGAAGTATTTCGTCAGAACGGCGCAGACTCTGAATTTTTCCGAGGCTGCGCGCAGTTTGTATGTCAGCCAAAGTACTCTTTCGCAACAGATAAAGTCGCTTGAGAATGAACTTGGTGCGATTCTGTTCCAACGTGACTCCCATTCCGCCTCCCTCACCCAAAGCGGTGCTGCTCTTCTTCCGCTTGCGATACAGACCATTCAGGACGCGGAAGCTTGTAAGGCACAGGTGGATGACCTCAAAGAGATGCTGACAGGGGAGCTTAACATCGGCGTGACATATTCTTTCAGCTGTATTCTAACGGAGACTGTCAAGAATTTCGCCAGAGAGTACCCTGGTGTCAAGCTCAATATCTTCTACAGAAATATGGGCGAGTTGATGGAAGCACTTCGTCATCGGGAAGTGGACTTGGTGCTGGCTTTCAAACCGGGTCAGTCTTCTGATGAAATCGAATCCAGCGATCTGTTCAGCGACAAGCTTTCTGTAATAATGCGGAAGGACCACCCTCTTGCGGGCAGAGAATCCATAAGACTTGAAGAGTTGAATCGTTACCGTCTAGCCATCCCATCAAAAGGCCTTCAGGCCCGCAATGCCCTTGAGGAATATATCTGTATCGAGCGGTCTGACTTGAATATATGCTTGGAAATCAATGAGGCCAATATTCTGCTTGATATTGTTCAGGACAATAATCTTCTGACTATGCTCTCAGAGGCATCTGTCCGTGGACGGGATTTCTTGAAAGCAGTTCCTCTCGATCTTCCGTACAACAGGATGCAGGGATGTGTCCACACTCTCAAACGTGTTTTTCATAAGCGGAGCGCAGATACTTTTGTGAAGATGCTCCGTGATGCAAACAGTATTCAGGAACTGTCCGGCAAATGGCAATAATCAGAAAACTTAATGACAAGGCTCCCATAGTGGGGCAGCGGTGCTTTCTGGCAGAAAACGCCGCTTTGATAGGTGATGTCACCATCGGTGATGACTGTAGCATATGGTATGGTACCGTGCTGCGCGGAGATGTCAATCCTATCTATATCGGTGACAGAGTGAACGTTCAGGATGGAGCAGTGCTCCACACACTATACAAGCGCTCTGTGGTCGAAATCGGCAATGACGTATCCGTTGGGCATAATGCTGTGATACATGGGGCCAAGGTCGGCAATAATGTACTTGTGGGAATGGGCGCGATATTGATGGATGGCGCTGTCATTCCGGACAATACTATTATAGCCGCAGGCGCGGTCGTGCTCAGCAATCAAGTCCTTGAGCCCGGCATTTATGCCGGCGTCCCGGCGAAGAAGGTCAAGGATGCATCTGAGGCTGTGGCCGCTGCGGCCCACAAGAATGCCCAGGGATATCTTCTCTACAAAGAATGGTATAAATAATCGAGAAAATACCATATATTTGCAGCAATCTATGGTAGCCACTTGTTGTGGCTTGAAAAGGGAACCAGGTGAAAGTCCTGGACTGTGCCCGCAGCTGTAAGTTCAGTAGAGGTGTCACTTTCTTTGCCATTGTCCGTTCGGATGAGAAGGCGTGACTCCGGAACAAGTCAGAAGACCTGCCTTAGTTAAGTCAAATTGGTGAAACCCGGGGGCAGGTTTCCTTTGAGACGTTACATTTTATGTTTTTCTCATCACTATTAGTTGTGGCGGGTGTGCTCGTGGCAGATGTTCCCGACACATTGAAGACTGCAGTTGTTGTTGCAGACAAGGGTATGATAGTTTCCCAATCGGATACTATCCAAATTACAAACCAAGTTGATGTTTCCGAAGCCTTAAGCAGAATTCCGACCCTTATTGTCGGTGATTATGGGGGCGCCGCAGGGACAAAGTCTGTGAATCTTAGGGGCTTTGGCAGTTCGCATACGGCAGTCTATGTTGACGGTGTTCGAGTCAACAACGTTCAGCGTGGCCAGCAGGACCTGGGAATGATAGACATAGGCAGTTGCTCCGGAATTGTGGTGGATTATGCGCAAAACAGCGTATCATTCAATACCTCCAAACCGAAATTCGGTTCGGGGAAATTTGCCGGAAGCGTAAAGCTTCGCGGCGGTTCGTTCGGAACTTATGAGCCTGCGGCAAGGTTTGATTTTAAATTGTCCGATAGAGTGTCCTTGTCTGCGATATCTTCAGGGACATTGAGCAAGGGCGATTTCCCGTATGGCGACAATTTACAGCGCAAGAATAACGACATCAGTCAAATCCGTGCAGGCGTGGATGTTTGGGGACAGATGGATAGAGGCTCGTGGCACTCGAAAGTGTATTACAACGGGGCGGAAAGAGGTACACCGGGTTCAAGCGATTGGCCTTCTTCAGACAGACAGAAAGACAGGAATATCTTTATTCAGGGCGTGTTGCAGAACAGGTTCACGTCAAGATACACCCTGAATGCAAGCGCTAAGCTATCATATGACGATCTGTTTTATTTCAGTGAATGGGGGGACAGTCGATACAAAGTGGCCGGATTTCAATTGAATACATCTCATATTGTACGTCTTGCGACCTGGGCGGAAATCTCTTTGGCGGCAGACATCCAACACGATGATCTTAAGGCTACGAGTTATGATGCGGGGAGGACAAACCTGTTGTCTGCGTTCACATCGATGTTCCGTCTGCCCAAGTTCAAGGCTGATGTTTCCATCGAATATTCCGGCACGTTCGACAGAGGGGCCAAAGGACTCAATACCCTTTCGCCGTCAGCGGATTTCCGCTATGACATCACTGACGCATTGAGTATAATTGCGTTCGGGAGGCGAGCGTATCGGGTCCCTACATTCAATGAACTTTATTACCCGGGATTCGGCAACCCGGACCTTAAATGCGAGGATGCGTGGCTGGCATCGCTCGGACCGCAGTGGAAAAAGCAGATTTCCAACTGGAGCGTGAATGCCGAGGCTGAATTTAACTTCAATTCTATCAAGGACAAGATTGTGTCGGCCCCATCGCCGGAAAATCCGAGTTACTGGTATCCATACAACATCGGAAAGGCCTTGATGTATGGTGTGGACCTCAGAGCCGGTACTGGATTTAAAAAAGGTGATTGGACAGGAGCCTTATCAGCCGCATATATCTGGCAGAATACTAAGGACAAGACTCCGGGAAGTGCATCATACGACAAACAGATTCCTTATGTGTCAAGACATTCTCTGTCGCTTACTTTGGATGGCTCGTACAAGGGTATTAGCCTTGACCTTTTGTGGAATCTCAGATGCGGACGTCGGGACAGCAACGACGAAATGCCGGATTACAACACCATTGACATTACTGTCGGGAAGAATTTCCCGTTCAGGAAATGGGGCTCCCTTGGGCTGAAACTACTGGCCCGCAACATCAGCGATACCCGGTATGAATTGTCTTCGGGCTATCCTATGCCTGGACGCGCCTTTTATGGTATTATCGAATATAATTTCTGATTATGCTTAATATCCTTTACGTATTCCTTTGTGGCATCGCACTTCCCGTAGGGGGAGTGCAGATGCAGTATCTGTGGCGGAACCAGCTCGGGGATATATACTCCCTCGGATTGGGCAGCGCTGCCTGCCTTGGAGCTGCAACCGCAACAATGACCGGATGGTGTTCGCTCACTGTGGGAGCCTTCATCTGTCAGTCGGTGTGCGCGCTGATAGTCTCTCTGGTCGCCATCAGACTGAACACTTCCCGTCTCATTACTTTCGGAATTCTGTTCGGAACGTTTATTGGCTCAATCGGAACGATAGTGGTCACCAATGCGCCTACGGGCGATCTTTTGAAACAATATTATCTCTGGGGCGCCGCCAATTTCAAATTGCAGGGTGTCACAGCTTTTGATATTGTAATCAGTCTGCTCTTGTTTGTTGCCGGCATCTTGACCGCGATTCTTTGCTCCAAAAAACTCACGAGCCATTTCAAGGGAGAGATCGAACTGTCCAATGCTTCAAAAGCCGGAATACTGTTTATGATAAGTGTCCTGGTGACCAGCGTGGTCAGTATCTGCGGAACCATCGGCTTTGTGAGCCTGGGGGTACCGAATCTTGTCCGCGCAATAGTGAAACCCGGAGACATCCGCAAGCAATATCTCTGGTCTGCACTGCTCGGGGTGTCATTGCTGTTTATTACCTATCTGGTAGTGGAATATTGCAATTTCGGGATATACCTTCCTGTCAGTGCAACAATGGCGCTTATTGCCTTGCCGTTGACGGCTGTTCTGTTTTCAAAAGAAAAGTCGTAATGCTCTCTTTATTTTATCTTTGAATTATAGTGTGTCCCGACTTTACCGTGAGCGATATTGGCCAATTTCTTTGAAATAATTTTCTTGCGGATCGGCGCAACCATATCCACGAAAAGATTGCCGTCAAGGTGAGACATCTCGTGCTGAATCATCCTGCACGCAAATTTGTCAAACACTTCTTCAACTCTGTTGAAGTCCTCGTCATAGTACTCTATTTTCATAGATTCAGGTCTGAGGACATCGCAGTAAATGCCCGGGACGCTCAGACATCCTTCGTTGAACTCGCATTTCTCTTTACTCTCCTCCAGGATGACCGGATTGATCAATGTCCTCTTGAAACCTTTGAGATAAGGATAGACATCCGCCATAACGTCCCCGTCCACAATGCACACTCTTTTTGAAACACCGATCTGAGGCGCAGCCAGACCGCAGCCCTCGCTGCTGGCCAGAGTCTCTTTCAGGTCCACAATCAGTTTGGCGATATTCTCTTTCTGTGAGATATCCACAGGCTCCGCCATCATTCGGAGAACATCCGAGCCGTATAGGAAAATAGGTTGTATCATTTTTTCTTGTCCAAATAACTTTGTAGAATTATTGCTGCACTGATTTTGTCAACAGAACTCTTGTCTCTTCTGTCCTTGTATTTCATACCTCCGTCAATCATAGCTCTGTGGGCGAGAACTGAAGTGAAACGCTCATCTTCGAGGATTACCGGAGTCTGCGGGAATGCTTTCGAGAGGTTTTTCAGGAAAACATCGACGTCAGAGGCTGCTTCTGACTTCTGTCCGTTCAGATTGATAGGGTAGCCTACGACGAAACGAACTATGGTTTCTTTTTCGGCGTAGTTTTTGAGATAATCTATTATCTTTGCAGATGCCACTGTCTCAATAGGGGATGCGAAGATTCCGAGAGGGTCACTGACAGCGACTCCCACCCGTTTTCTTCCGTAGTCTATTCCAATCGACCTTTCCATTTGACTGGCGCAAATTTAGTTCAAAACTATGGCAAGACAAAATAATCAAAAGAAAGTCCCCTCATACAGACTCAATATTATGGACGATGAGTCTCACAAGACTATTCAGTCCTTCAAGTTTAACCGGACCTCTGCCGTTATTGTAATTGTCTCAGTCGTCCTGATATTTATATTGACCGTGTATGCGTTGATTGCATATACACCGATAAGGACAACTATTCCCGGCTATCCGGATGCCCGTTCCAGAAGAGTCGCGCTCAAGAATGCCATCAGAATAGACTCTCTGGAGAACATCATCCTCCGGTGGGAATTGTATTCCGACAATTTGAGCCGAATAGTCAACGGAGAGGATCCAGTCAAGATAGACAGTATCGTTCAACATATTGCCAATTCTTCTGCAGAGGAAATCAATAGAGAGGAGCTTGCTCGTCAGGACTCGCTTCTTCGTCTGACGGTAGCCCGGGAGGAGCAGTTTGATCTTTCCTCCCAGAACCAGAGAAATCTATCATTGGACGGAATGCACCTGTTCTGCCCGCTTAGCGGAGTCATTTCCCAAGGATATGACAAGTTGCTCCATCCATACGTCGATATTACCGCTCCGGCCAATTCGGTAGTTATGTCGGTGCTGGACGGGACCGTCATTTTTGCCGGTTGGAATGACGAGAGCGGATATACAATTCAGATACAGCATTCCAACAATATTGTTACTATTTACAAGCACAACCAGAAGTTGTTGAAGAAGACCGGAGATAAGGTGTCTGCCGGTTCTTCCATCGCCATTGTAGGAAATACCGGTTCACTGACTACGGGAGACCACCTGCATTTCGAGCTATGGTACAATGGCGAGGCTGTGGATCCTACCAGATATATCAATTTCAATGCAGCCCAGTAGCTCTCAAAAAAGACGCCTGGCCATTCTCGGCTCTACAGGCTCAATAGGTCGGCAGACTTTGGATGTCGTCCGCCAGCATCCTGATCTGTTTGAAGTGGAGCTGATAACTGCAAACAATAGTGTGGATTTGCTTGCCAGTCAGGCTGTGGAGTTCGATGTGAACAATGTGGTTGTTTGCAACAAGGCCAGATATGATGAGCTTGCATCCTCCCTTCAGCCCCGGGATATCAAAGTATTTGCCGGGATCGAGTCAGTCTGTGATTTGGTGAGGAGTGACAGAGTTGATATTGTGGTGGCCTCTATGGTGGGCTTCAGCGGGCTTCTCCCGACTATTTCAGCCATCAAGGCGGGTAAAATCATAGCTTTGGCAAATAAAGAGACATTGGTGGCGGCCGGTGCTATTGTGATGGACCTTGCCGCCCGTTTTGATGCTCCCATCCTCCCCGTGGATTCAGAGCATTCCGCTATTTTCCAGTGTTTGCTTGCCGCGCAGGGCAATAAGGTGTCGAAACTGCATATCACCGCATCCGGAGGGCCTTTCCGTACTTGGACGAAGGAGGACATTGCTGCTGCGACCAGCGCTATGGCCCTGAAACATCCGAATTGGACTATGGGGGCCAAGATTACTGTGGATTCATCCACGATGATGAACAAGGGTTTTGAGGTGATTGAGGCACGGTGGCTGTTTGATATGGAACCGGAGAGAATCAATGTGGTCGTACATCCCGAATCGATCATCCATTCGATGGTTGAGTTTGAGGATGGAGCAATTCTTGCTCAGCTGGGCAGTCCGGATATGCGTGGACCGATCCAGGTCGCTTTGGGATTTCCCCGAAGGATGCCTCTCGACAGCAAGAAACTGGATTTTGCCGCTCTCGCATCATTGACCTTCGCGGCTCCGGATATGGAGAAATTCCCATCCCTGCAACTTGCATTTGACGCACTGTCCAGGGGCGGAAACATCCCTTGCGCGTTGAATGCTGCGAATGAAGCCTCTGTTGCGGCTTTTCTTGAGGATAGGGTCAGCTTCTATGGAATGACTGATATAGTAGAGAAGTGTGTGTCACAGACTCCCTTTATTCCCGATCCTTCTTTGGATGACATTCTTAAGACAAACTCTGAAGTGTTTGCAAAGGCAAAAGAATTGATTTATGGTTGCATTGATTAAGGCTTTGCAGGTTATCCTTGCATTGTCAATTCTGATAATAGCTCACGAGCTGGGTCATTTCACCTTTTCGAAATTGTTCGGAATCCGGGTGGAGAAGTTCTTTCTTTTTTTTGACGTAGGAGGAAAATCCCTTTTCAAGTTTAAGGTAGGGGAGACTGTTTATGGCATTGGCTGGCTCCCTCTTGGCGGCTATTGTAAGATCAGCGGAATGATTGATGAATCGATGGATGTGGAGGGTCTCAAATCAGAGCCTCAACCTTGGGAATTCCGTACAAAACCGGCTTGGCAGCGACTTCTGGTCCTTTTTGGAGGAGTGCTCTTCAATTTTATCGTCGCGATTGTTCTGTTTTCGGGAATGCTTGCCGTAAACGGAAAGACATATGTTCCCAATGAGGGTAATGCCGTGTATGTGAACGATCTTTCCTATGAGATGGGATTCCGGACCGGGGATTACATCTTGTCTATGGATGATTATGTTCCGGACAATTTCTGGAATCTCCAGTCGGACCTCGGCCGTCGTCTTGTGCATAAAGTGACAGTGCTGCGCGGAAATGACACTCTGGATATTTATTTGGACAGATCTATGATTGGTGATGTGATGAACACTCCCGGTATGTTTGATCTGGCATTGCCGTTTGTCGTTGATACTTTGATGGAAGGCTCACCCAATTTTGCGGCGGGTCTTGGGCGCGGGGACAGAGTGATAGCGTTTGACAGCCTTACGGTCAACTATATACAAGATTCCAGGCCTATTCTCTCAGAGCGACGCGGTGGCAAGACAATAGCCACGGTGGTCCGGGGGGCGGATACCTTGGACATTCCTCTTCAGGTGGATACCGCCGGCCGTATCGGTGTATATATGCAGTCTCCGGAATATAGGACAAGGGAGTACTCTGTACTTGAATCCGTGCCTGCGGGGTGCGCTTATACTTGGGAAATGATAAGGGATTATGTCCGGGATTTGAGGCTGATAGCCACTCCCAGTACGCAGGCGTACAAGTCTGTGGGAAGTTTTATCGCTGTCGGACAGATATTTCCGAGCGTTTGGGACTGGGCTCAGTTCATATATATTCTTGCGGTCCTGTCAATAATGCTTGGTGTGATGAATCTTATACCTATCCCTGGTCTTGACGGAGGTCACATTCTGTTTACTCTCGTGGAGATCCTGACCGGACGCAAACCCAGCGATAAATTTATGATGGCCGCGCAGATGGTGGGGATGATACTGCTGATTGCACTGATGGTTATGGCCTTCGGGAATGATATAGGAAGATTGATGAGATAATACATATTCATATGAAACGGTTATTTTGCTTTTTGTCTGTTGTTTTTGCCCTTGCGTCCTGTGGACATTCAGGCAAGGCTCTTCTTCCAAACGTCAGCGGTAAGGCTGGGGAAGTGATTGTTGTGCTGGACAAGTCTGAATGGGAAGGTAATCTGGGTGTGACTATCCGTGATCTTCTGGCCTGTGATTGTCCTTGGCTTGCACAGAAAGAACCCTTGTATTCTTTGGTGAATGTTACCCCTTCCGGCTTTGTGGATATGTTCAAGGTGCATAGGAATATTGTGTATGTGGAAATTGATCCTCAGGCACAGAAAGAGTGTGTGGTGCTGAGGAATGATATGTGGGCAAGTCCACAGTGTGTGATTCAGATCAGCGCATTTGACTCGGAGTCCGCGGGACGGCTGATCAGTGAGAACTCGCAGATGATTGTCAATTCTCTTGAACAGGCTGAAAGGGACAGGGTCATTAATAACACTCTTATGTATGAGGAGAAGTCCATAGCACCTCAGGTGAAGGAAATAATGGGCGGATCCCCTCATTTTCCTTCAGGGTATAAGCTGCTGAAAAAAACCGATGACTTTATATGGATAGCAGATGAAAAGCAGTATACCACTCAGGGTGTGCTAATTTATAAATATCCGGCTGAGGCAGGTGACCAGGAGTTTACAAGGGACAATATCATTTCGCACAGAAACGCCGCTTTGAAGGAGAACGTGCCCGGTATGTTTGAGAATACCTATATGACGACTACGGAATATGTCTTGCCTGAGGTGTCATTTGTGAAATACAAGGGTAGGGAATTCGCTCAGACCCGTGGATTCTGGGAAGTGTACAATGATTATATGGGCGGACCCTTCGTTTCTCATTCTTTCTTCAGCCCTGACGGCAGTGAAATTATCGTCCTGGATGCTTTCGTCTATGCCCCCAAATATGATAAAAGGCAGTATCTGAGGCAAGTGGAGTCTCTTCTGTATTCCTTTGAGTGGGCAGAGGAAAAGCCGGAAAAATAATTTTGTCATAATAAAAATAATTATTACCTTTGCAATCCGTTTGGTGGGTTCGTATAACGGCTAGTACTCGAGATTTTCATTCTCGCAATAGGAGTTCGATTCTCCTACCCACTACTAGAAATATAAAAAATTAATATAATGGCAAATAACGCATCTGCAGAAAAGTGCATTCGCCAGAGCGAAAGGCACAGATTGCATAACAGGTATTATGCAAAGACTACGAGGAACGCGATTCGTTCGTTGAGGAACACGACAGAAAAGAAGGCTGCTGAAGAGGCTGCACCAAAGGTTTTCGCAATGATTGACAAACTTGCAAAGATTGGTCTCATTCACAAGAACAAGGCTTCAAACCTTAAGAGTGGCCTTCAGGTTTATATCAATAAACTTTCGTAAGGAAAACAAGAGGGGCCGCGATTTTCGCGGCCTTCTTCTTCGGGATGTAGCGCAGTTGGCTAG
>DCIC01000051.1:0-12813 GCA_002315825.1 Bacteroidales bacterium UBA1736
CAAAGATTTGTATTCACTGATCAAGTATAATCAGAAAAACGAAATGCGCTCGTTTAAAAAAACGAAACGCATTTTTTGTTTGGTATTATGCAAAACGAAATGTGTCAAAAATAAAACACACACACTTCGAATACCATTTGAATGGTGTTAAAAATTGTACTGAACACCTATGCCGAGATATGGCCCAACATCAAAGCGCTTAGACAGCACTCCATACTGCGTACCAAACCCGATCTGAATACCCCATGAGAGTCTGGGTTTTATCTCCTTCTCCATTATAATAGGTCTCTCCACGTAGGTTGTCGTGTGCCTTACTGCGATGGAGTCAAGCTGCGGCTCAAAGCCGCTGACCTCGCAATAGTAGTCAAGACCACGATATATCTTCCTCTCATAGTCCAGACTATCAAAGAAATTCTCGTCATCAATCCATATTGTATCGTGAATGTAGATCGTCTTGATGACTTCCACCTCAATGGGTGTTGGGTCGCCCACCTCTATGAAGTTTTCGATTATAGTCGTGTCTGGGGTATCGACTACAATGGTGGATTGCTTCGAGCCTTTGTCAAAGCCGTATCGGTACGAGACTATAAAGCCGAGGGCGACAAGCATTATCGCTGCCGCCCCAAGCATAAAACTTTGATACCACTTCATTGAAAGAGTTTTTTCAGGTGAGCAATCCAAGTGGGTATTGCCATTGCAATAAGAAGGATAACTCCTGCTGCGGCAACCCACTCATGGAGGTGAAGAGTCCACCCAAGTGCACATCCGGCACCGATGATGGTTAGGAATAAGGCCAAAAAGTAGCCAATCTTTTTAAAGGCTTCCATCTGCTTTTGTTTTTCTAAATTACAATTTTAAGATCACCCTGCCAGGCTATACTGCCGGCAGTTTATGCTACATTCCAAACAGAATTATTCTTCCGCATCAACAGCTTCCGGGAATATCTGCCTTGCCACACTCTTGGCTTTGTCTCGCCAGTCCTGCATTTCGTCAAACTCCTGCTTGCGCTCAGCATCAGAGGGGTCTTTTAGGTAGTTATTAACCACCGCCTGCATAGCATCATTACTATATCGGTCATTGATGATCGCAGAAACCACCTTCGAGTAAGTTATAGACTTATCCATTCGGACGGATTCGTACTCATACATGATGGATTCTTCCACCTGTACTTCTTGCTCATCAAAACTGATAAGCACTGTCTTTGCCTCATAGGATACGAGAGGCAGTTTAGAGTTGGATTGGTTTTTCATTGTTATTCAAAATAATAGTCAGTCTTATTGCCATTGATTTGACGAGAACGCAAAGTTGCTTCGAATGGAAGTTTATCCATTTCTTTGATTTGGAGTAAAATATCCTTCATTCGGGGATTGTTTGTCAGGAATTTCTTGTCGCTCCCGTTCTCATTTACAAGAACGCACATTCTTCCTTCTCCATTCTTAGTCTTTACGTTTTCGATAAAGTCTTTCACGATGATAGTTCTACCCACCAAGAATTGAGCATTGACTGTGGGCACTTCAAAAAATCTCTCGCCATTTCTCTCGGAATTGACGAAGTTTACATTTAAATCCGAAAATCTGTTCATTACAGTAATTGTTTGCCATAAGTGTAATCCGTCTGCGTGCATCAACCAGCCTTTATATGCTGACAGCACTTGCTTTAATTTCTCCGGATTATCCTTATATTTTTTATATTTCTTTTTGAATTTGTATTTAGTGTCTTTTCTGACCAGTGTATGGTCTTTGTAGAATAAGTAACCGATAAAGTTTATCGGATGCACCTCATCCAATTTCTGTACACCTATATTATGATGTATTTCCTGATTTAGAATGTTTGCGGCATAGTTTTTAATTAGGTTAATAGCATCCCAGACAACTTTCGCTGATGTACCGACTAATAGGATGTTGTCGCAATATCGGTACACCTTTATGCCTTTTATCGCGGCTATTTCCCTGTCAAGGTCATTAAGGTAAAAGTTTACGAGAGGTTGAACAGGATAGAAACCTATCCCCATTCCTTCGCTTCCATCAGATTCTCCCAGACCATTATGGTTGCCGAGCGACCATATAATATCTTTGGCCATTCTCCGTAACCCTTCATCTTTGAATGTCTGACAAAACTTCTCGTAAATCTTCTGCCTATTGATGTGATGATAGAACTTCACAAAGTCTATCTGGGCGTGCCATAAATCCTTGTTTCTGTTCTCGTAAAGGAACTTTTGAAGATGTTTTACGGAATAGTGGATACCTCTTTTAGGAATGCTTGCCGAGGACTCGTAATAATACGAGCGATTTAGTGTCGGCATAATTTCCTGCTTAAAGGCATGATGGGCCACATGGTCAACAAAATGCAATTTGGCCAATGTTCTCACTTTCTTGTCGCAAAATCTTTCTTCGAATTTAGGAGTACCAGTATGATATGTCCCATTTGCAATAGACTCTTGAAGTTCAGTCATATTGCGCCACCAATCACGGTTGAATTTTCTGACTCCGTAATGGCCAGATTTACCTTTAGCGGCTTCGGTGTAAGCGACACGCATATTGTCCCAGTCATAGACATGACTAAGTTTCGCGTTCCTGTGTTTACCGCGAATGGCTTTCCTGGGTACCTGAGCTATCGGGCTTTCAGTATTTAATCCTACTCGCGCAATGCTTCCGTCCGCTGGTACGGACTTCTGCTCGCTCTTTTGTTTTCTCTCTGATGTCATAAAACTTCAGTTTGAGAAAGCAAAGCGAAAGGGATTCTGCGTTGGCTTTATATATCCCTTGAAATTCAGACGAGCGCCGATATTCGCATTCGAGTTCGAGAACGCATTATTCGAATTCGAGGCCGAGAGACCGCAAATCGAACCGTTATTCGAATTACCACCGACGTTCAGCAGCTCCTTTCGCTCGCTTTGCATTTTTATAAAAACTCCTTTTAAAAATCAATCAATCATTTATCAATGTAATGCGGCAAGCTCCGAACCCGTTACGAGGTCATAATCTGAAATATCACCGCGGAAAGCCAGACGAGCGCCGATATTCGCAGAAGAGAGCGAGAACGCAGGAGTCGAATCCGAGGCCGAGAGACCGCAAATCGAACCGCCATTCGAAGTACCACCGACGAGCAGCAGCTGTCCACTGGTGCTAGACCACGCGCCATCACACCAATTAGACGAAGAACTTCCACCTCCCGTAATTGATATAAGGTCGAAATACTCACCGAGTGCCATAGCTACAATATACGATTGGGATAGACCTGTATTTCTGCTGAATGCCTCCCTAATTCCTGGAGCGGTATTGCTGACGATATTCCCTTCATACACTATGCAGTCTGTGCCGCTGAATCTGATGTTCGGCCTAAACTCCCATTGTGAGCCTGCCAAATCCTCAATACCAAACAATTTACACATAGTGAAATTAGTAGATAGATATTGAGCTGAACCTGTATTGTCACCAAGAAGTTTCGTAGTGCCTGTTTGATGCGTATAATAGGAAAAACCTGCGTCTTGTAACCCACCACCCATTGTCTGTTGTGAGTTAGCATTTCCGTACTTACATAGATGTAGTGCATTCAGCAAGCAATGGTCGAAATAGTTGACAAGACCGTAGTCTCCACCTTGTCGCTGCGCGGCTTCCCAGAATGCAGTCATATTCATATTTCCAGTAGTATTTACACCCGGAATGGAGCGCAGAATATTTGACTGGACCGAACCTTTATAAGTACCTATCCAAGTCTCATCCCAATGTTTAACGTTATCATCAAACAATGAATCAGAGATATACAAGAATTTCGTGGAAGTGTCGAATTTGTAATATACGCGAGGGAACCTGCGGAAGGAGTTGCCATAAGAGCCAGTCCAAGCAGTTCCATCGAGGAACTTGGAGTGGTCAGCAGGGGATAACCTTGCATATTTCTTGTTAACCTCATCAATTACATAAGAACCATATCTATTAAGAATATTCTCCACGATTTGAGGATTACCCCCCAAAGTCCATAGAGGCGAGCTTGATTCTTCAACATGAACAGAGGCAGTGAGATTGAGAAGATCTATCTTATTATATGTTCTCACAATACTTCTTGCATTCGTCATTGCAATGTAATCGCCATCCAGAGGTTTTGTATAGCCCGTAATTGCGGGATAAGCCACTGAATAAGGTGTTCCGAGGGCCACAGTTGCACTGCCTTGACCATTTGCGTCAAGAGTTACAAGTGTTGGATTTGCTTGTCCGCTTATGTTAATGATTATCTGCTGACCAGTCAAAGAGGCTTGTCCATCAGAAGAAGATATGTTAAATGATACCACCTCATTCTGCGGAGTGCTGCCACCACCTATTGCATGATATGCGCTGCCATCCCACACATACGGCACATTACCTTCCTTGTCTGTGTACTGCTTGTTTTGAGCAGGAGTAACAGCATCGGAATAGACATAAGCACCAGCACTGCCTGTCCTTGTGAGGTAGAAGGTGCTGTTGTTCATATAACCGTAAATCACATCTTGCAAATCGGCGGTTGTCTTGCCAGAGTCCGCCACATTCCCGTCAGAATCTGTCACTAAGATGTGACCGGGGGTGAGGGTGTTGTTGCCCTTTGTGAGGCCATTGATGAGCTGGACGAATGCGGAGTTCTCATACAGGTAGCAATGCTTGGACGCATTGTCAACATACTGCTTGTTTGCAACAGGGGTCACAGCGTCAGAGTACACATACGAGCCCTCCGAGCCTGTTCGCGTGAGATAGAATGTTCCGGCGTTCAGATAGCCATAGACCACAGATGGATCAAGGTCGGCAGAACCGGTCTGCTCCCAAACGTAAGAATCCTGGTACAGAACGCAGCTGTACTCGGTGAACTGATTGCCCGTGCGGGTCTTTTTGCCGGGCACAAGATAAATATTATCCTTCAGGGATGCTGAAGCTGCGAGGGTTCCGATGATGGTTGATCCTCCGGAAGTCCAGCTTATGCCAGCGGGTGTGTCAGCTGCTGAGGAGCAGATGATCTTGGTGATGGTGGTTCCGCCACCGGAGTTTTCTCGGATCTTATAGATCCCGTTTTCCAGAGCAGTGTTCATTATATTCCCTCCTCATAAACAAGGTCGACAGCTCCGGTATTGCCAGAAAGGAAATAGAACTTCCCTGGCACTGCACAGAGGTGATCCAATGGATATCCTGCCGGTATGGCAGACGAGTCGGAATCAAAGCGCGTACGGTCAGTGTATGCCAGCGGCGCCGACTTGAGTGTGTAGCCGCTTGCAGAACGGCCCAGTGAGAAGCGAGTTGCTTTTACCTGGAAAAGCTCTTCTCCGTTGATTACTTTTTGTACTGTTTGTTTCATATTCAAATAGCTATTGAATGGTTTTTAACAAATTCTATAGATGTAGAATACAGGAGTGCTGCCACCAGAAGATATGAATTGCAATTCGTATATTCGATTCTCTGGGTTCTCTCCCAAATCATTTTTCATGGAGACAATTTGACCTTTCGTTATCTCTGTCCTGACTCCGTTGCAAACAAAGTAAGCACTGTTATAGGAGGATAAATCTGTATTTTGTCCTGGTAAAAACAATATATTAAGGTCATCATTATTTGTCACTGCAAAACGTATTCGTTTTGCAGTTATCACCCCCATCGATGTAAATCTATACCCAGCCAGAACTAATGTACAAACGTTCCATGAGTTGAAAAAATTAACGTAACTATAGCCTGTTTTTTCTTCCAGAGCCCATGCATATTGATTCGTGATTACTTTAATTGTCGAAATGACAGAGAGGCTGCCGTCAGTAAGTGAATACACATCGTCGCCTACTGCTTCGGGACCTTCTACAGTAAAGATATGATGGGTTGTTGTAAAAGCGTTGATCTCGGACCATTCATTATACCCTTCTTGCGTAGAACTGGATAGTTTGACGAATGCATAATTATACCCGTCTAATTCACAACATAGATATGGCGATTCTGTTATGACCTCTTTAATCTTCTCCAGCCCCCTGCCATACATTGAGGCAATATCAAGTTTTATGGTATGCCCGTCTCGGGTAATAAATTGATTTAGGTAATAGTCCACATCTTCAACCGCAGTGATGATGGACGATGCGTTCACATCACTTTCTTCCAACTGCCCATTTTCTTTTGTTTTTAGAACTTTTCCCACAGTATGAGTCCAAGTGCCCTTGCTCATTTTAGATGCTATGTCGCTCTGCATCTGGGTGAGATTGATGGCAGAATTGGTCCACTGATTATTATTTCCAAGCACACGGAGATATAAGTTTATTTGATCTCCGGATTCAACGACCAATTCTTTGTACATTGAACAGAACACGAGGGTATTAGCCGCAGGCACACCAACGCCACACAAAGTATACAGGTGGTTGCTTGCATCGATGGCGAATAGCATTTTGCCAGCTTCGTACTCGGAAAGGGCCGTATTATATAAAGTTGACGGCGTGCATATAAACACCTTGTCCCCCAATCCGGAAACGAAGTCATAAACCGCCTTCGCTCCAGGATATTGAAGATTTGTAGAGTTTTGCGTGATCTCCGTCACCTTCCGTGAAACAAGTTCAAAATTGGCTAGATTGGGCTTGTTTTTAATGAAGGCCTTTTTCGAATTGTCATCCTCATCCCAATCTGATTGCACTTGTTCCGTAATTTCGGGAACATTAATAAGATCGTCAAAGCTACCGCTGAAGGCAACATCGGCCAATTGGCTTGATTTAACGAATTCCGACAGCGCGGTTAAATCAGCATTTGCAATAATTATCGGCAGCTGCCCGCCATTAAGTTTGGCGCGCATAATCTTGGGCTCGTTGGTGCACCAAGACAGATAGATGCTGTTACTCGTGGCAATATACTCAGCGCCGCAGGCATAAATTGCCACATCGCCGCTTTGCCCGGAACTCGGTCCCTTTACGAATATCGGTATCTTTGAAGTAATTGCCGCCTTGAGCTCATCAAAAGCTGTTGTCGTAAAAAGAACATTCAGCGTGCTGTCGAAAAAGTATGCAAAAACAGGTTTATTGGTCAGATCATTGTATGAACCTGTTGTGGCAACTGTTGCCAGATCGTCATATTTGACGCAATCCTCCAATTCCGACATATCGACAAGTTCCGATATAGAGGGATTCTGATTAGCAACTATAACAGCTTTATACACCACACCTGTCTTTGTGATCCAGGTGAGTATGATTTTTGGGGTGACACCGCTTTCATATTCGCCGGCACACGCATAGACACCGGCGTCAGACTCCTGAGTTGCGGGAGAGGAACAGACGATGATAGGTATTCCGCTAATGATGGCATTGAAATATTTGTTGAACTGGTCCTGCGTTGTAGACTGGCTTATAGCGCAGTCAAACGAAGGAGACTCTGGAGCCAGCTTCAGCTGACGTGCACTCTTGTCGCCGAACAGTTCCACGCCATTAATTTTGGGTTTGTTCGTTGCGTTCTCATAATTGTTGTCCGAAACAGGCACGGAAGTTCCTCCGGCAACAACCGTAGTGGTCGCACCTCCCAGCCCCTGAAGCCTTTTGCTTCTCGCTCGTGCAGTCCTCTTGTTTTCTTGTGCTATATATGTCCCCATTATGATTGTCTGGTATAATTGTCCTGTGAAAATTCCGCAACCTTCAGATATATCTCATCTTCCTTGCATTCCTCCGAAGCTGCCAGCATCATCAGCATCTTATTCGACAAGGCGGCATCGGTGTATTGCAATTTGAGACCTCCATTGGCCATTGCAGTCCCAGATAAGGTGATCTTGCGGGAGGCGAACTGCGAGTATAACGTCCCTATCAGCAACTGCTCCGCAGTATCTGTCCTTAACTGCCGCGTCATCGATGTGATGGGCAATCCGGAACTGTTCAGCAGAAGACCTCTGGCCGTCGGAGACGGGTCTGCCATTGTGCCGCATATCAAATCAATGTCAAGATCATCTTTAGCAGATACATTGGCTATGCCGGAATACTCCACATCTTCACTGTCGATGTCAGATGCTGTCAGATCTGATTTAACAATAGATATCTCCGGGAGTTTGTGCAGCCACCATCGGGGATGAATACTAACCTGTTCGGATATCTCAATACATTTATTGCTGACAGTTATTCTTAAAAGACCTGCCTCCGGAGGGTATGGAATATATTGGCCATCTCTCGCTGCTTTTACAGCTGCAGATAAACTGGCTACGGAGGAGTCCGGACAAGTCTGTCTGTTTCCAATCCAACCGCCAATAGCTTCCGATGCGTCTTCCTTATACCACGAAATAATGCAGTCATCACCTGGATCTGCTCCGGATTCCCATGTCCCCATAAGAGCGTTAAAAGACGTTGCCGTTGTCAAATCAAGGATATTTTTATTCTTATAATGTTTCAGAACTGCCGTGCCTGCCAGATTCAACAGTTCAATCTTTACAGGCAGACGCAATATGTGTACGAAACTTATTTGGCTCACTCCGTTGGGACCGTTGTATTGTCCCGCGTCAGTATAGGGATTATACCTTCCATCAAAAAGGATACTATGCAAAATGCGTAACCGATACTTCCCGGCATTGGGGACTGAACTTATACGTAGGGGCTTCATCACAAACAAAGAATCAATCCTTCTTCCAGCATTGACGCCTATTCGATGATTTCCATCAAGCAGTGTGGCTCCAAAATCCATTTCCCCGAAATAGAAATGTTCCACAATGCCTTCTGATTCATCGCCACCAAGCACCGGTTTGATCTTGAAATACTTCGCCTGAGAATCTTTTGATTGAACCCCAGTCGCAGAGTCATTATATAGGATCTTGAATGATAAATAATCAGCCGGGCGTTCCCCTCTGTGCTCCTCATAATCAACTAGAAAAGATTTGTATGGATCATTATTGGACTCGATGTATTTAAACTCCCCGGACTTGACAGCAGAATCATAGCAAGACAATGTTGCTTTGATGTTATTCACAACCTTATCCATTCCCAGAACCTGGTCATCAGAGCCCCAAACGATATTATTCGTTTGTGAGTCCAGGAATAATTTGTTGATGTCATATATTTCAAATTGGCCGTTTCTTTGTATAAGCCTGGCGGCCAAGGGTCTCAATACACCTTCAAGAACATCATATTGACTCATAGCGATGCCGTCCTCGTCGAAGAAATTTTCGGCATACACCTTTATGGAACTAAGCTGGACAATATTACCATTCAAATAAGTGCTCAAATTAACAGTGTAATCCTGCAGTATTATACCTGCTGAGCGCTCAAAAATTTCAGCCAAGGTATACATACCAGTTCCCGAGAACGGTATCCTCTTGAGAACACCAAAGTCCGAGAACGTGAATGACACTTCGTAATTGTTATATGTGGAATACGGCTCCTCATAAAATTCGGGGTCAAGGAAACCGCACCAGTACAGATGACTGGTATCATTTCTGAACACCTTCAGCATCACGTCAGTCGGGCCTTCGGCATACAGGTCAATATATGTCCTGTCCCCTGGAGAGATTATCTTCAAGGTGGCCGACGACTCGCAGATTACATCCTCCTTCGATGTCTCTTTCCACTCGATGACCAGAGGGGATGAGTCCGGAAATGTCAGTTCGCCCACTGATGAGGGCGCACTGCTCTGATTGCGGAATATCTGGACAATCCATTCAATCCCTGCTCGGGAATAGAAACTCCCTTCGTGTATTTTATGTAATGCCATTTACGTATTATCTGTTCAAATAGTTCTGCTGGCGCTTGAGCACGCCGTAAAGGTCCCTTCCGGATATATGGAATTCCACATCACCGCCAATGCCGTTCCCTCCAAGTTCATCGCGCAGCTTCGACAGAGGCGCTATCACCTCCGGATTGCTGGACGCTCCGGAATATTCTCCGACCAGACCCAGTGTTGGGCCATAGACAAGGCCGCCGTTTGCAAATTTCGGCAGGCT
Source organism: Bacteroidales bacterium UBA1736 (assembly GCA_002315825.1). Lineage (GTDB taxonomy): Bacteria > Bacteroidota > Bacteroidia > Bacteroidales > UBA932 > Cryptobacteroides. The sequence goes on from DCIC01000051.1 coordinate 9,883, forward strand.
GGACATGGCTGCTATCATTGCACCTATGGCAGCAACGCCCAATGCTATTCCGACATACGGCATCCAGCTGTGTGCGGCCAGCGCTGCAGAGGCTGCAGCCTTCATATTGGCCTGTGTTTCGATTTCCCTCGCCGTTGTAACAGCTCCAGAAGCTATGACCTCTTCGCCTGCACCGGTTACCGCAGTGGCGGCAGACAGTTTGGTTGCGGCTGCCTCTCCGGCTTTTGCAACTGTCAAGGCGTCTGTAACGCCGGTGATTGTCTTTATTATCTTGACAATGCCTTCAACACCTTCATAGATGCCGATAAGGCTGTCAACAATCGTACACAGCTTGTCCCAGGCGGTCCCATCTTCCTCGAGGGCCGAGGTCAACGATTTGATGCTGTTGCCAATCCCACGCACATTCGCCCAGCCGTCAACTACCGAAACGTTACTTTTCGCCAGAACCTTGCAATATCCCTCATAGGATGTGATCAGCGAACGCACCTGGTTTTTCTGCTCATCAGTCCAGGAGTCTCCGGCATCATTGAGCAGCTGCTTGAGTTCCCGGACCTTCGACCTCAACTCATCAAATCCGATGAGGTTCAGCTCCAGCTTCAGCTGCTTCCCGGACAATCCATCAAGGCTGGAGATCTGCCGCTGCATTGCCGGGATATCACGAAGCTTCTCGAGAACAGTTTTCTTCTTCTCAAGCGCGTCAATAGTGCGTTGTGTGCTCTCAATCTCCTCGGCACTCTGCGTCTTGACAAGATCGGTGTAATATGATATCTCCCTATCGAGATCCTCAAAAGTATTGATTTCGGAGATGTTTCGAATGACGTGCGAAGACTGCTCAAACGCCGTTTTAAGGGCAGTCAATCTATTAATCACCTTTTCAATCTCGACACGTTCCTCTGATGTTGCATTTTTGAGAAGATCCTGCTGATAGTTGATGGCTGCATCAAATTCTGCAAGAGTCCTGGGATTCTTGGGGATTGTGGCGCCCTCGAATGCGGAGCGGAGCGCTTCCAGCCGCTTGATCTCCGCATCGATGCCGGCAATCTCTTTAACCGAAGCCTTGGTTCGCAATTCCTGCTGGGCCTTGATGGCCTTGTCGATATCCTCAAGGGTGTTCAACTGCGCAGGTGCTGCCGCGGCGTTCTGGATATCCAACACCGCCTGCTGCTCTTTTTTCAACTGCTCGATGGTTGCGGCAATTGCGGCAATCTCATCCTTTTTGGTGATGTCAAGATCTTCCAGCTGCTTCTGATAGAACTTGATGTTGTTGCCGATTTCGTTGTATGACTTGGCATTCTCAATCAGCTTATCACCATTGTAGGTATCCTTATCAGCTTTGTCACTCAATCCGTATTGTTTCTCCAAGGCAGCCTTTCGGGCCTTCATCGCCTTCAGGACGGCGTTTTCCTCCTTGGCGGCCGCAGTCTCTACGGTACCGATGTAGGACTTGACCCTTTCTTCCTGCAGCTGTATTGCCTTGGTAAGGTCAGACAGTGACATCTCTTTCCAGGACTTGCCGGCTTCTTCCGCTCCCTTCTTGATATTTTCAGAGATTTCGGCAGCCTTTGATGATGCATCCTGCATCTTTTCTGTCACTGCCTTCACCGCCTCTTCGGCCACCTGCCTGGCTTCCTCGGCAGCCTCGAGGGCTTCCGTTGGAACCTGCACCTTTTGTACGGTTCCAGCTCGCAGACCATTGCCCTGTAACTGAGTTTTGTATGCCTGGCCTTCTTTTTTAAGCCTGTTTATCTCTTCCTCCGCATCTGCCTGCCTCTTGAGGGCTTCCACCAGTTCGTCACGATAGCTGGCCGCCATCGCCTCGTATCCCAGCTGCTTGCAATACTCAGCGGATTTGGATGTCAGAACATCGTACCAGTCGGCGGCATTGCTGTATGTTCCGAATATCTCCCCGTACTTCTTGTTGAGTTTTTCGACAGCCTCGCCCTCATTGGCCTTCTTCTTGATCAGATCTTCGAGTGTGACTATCTGTTCGGCTATCTCGGCCATCGCCTCGCTGGAAGCCTGCTTGTATGCTTTTTCTGCAGAAGACACGTCTTCGATGCTGTCCGCAGCTTCGCCGCTTCTGCTGACCAGCCTCGAGAACACCTCGACAAGAGCGCTCACGGCCAATGTCAGACCGAGTGTCAGCGCAGCTTCCGTAGCGATTATCTCCGCCTTCAGAGCTCCGGTAGCTGTCTTCGCTGCCAGGGTCGATACACCCAGAATTTTAGCAGCAGCTGCCTGAAGCTTTTCTGCAACAGCAAGAGCGCGTGCAGATACAGAAGCAGCAAGCGTCGTTGCCGACAGCCCCTTTATAGCTTGAACCAATTTTATTACACCCATTGTCGCAAACGCTAAGTCGGCAAATACGGAAATGACAGGCATCATCCCTTGAACCACCTTGCCAATTTCTTCCTGGATATCGCCCAGTGCATTTCTGATTTGGGCAAAGCTTCCAACGTCCGTTTGTGCCAAAGAGGCATTCATCCCCCCTACGGATTCGCTCACCACATCTGCCAAGACGGCAGCGCGCTCACTTTCATCGCCGAATTGAAGAATATATTTCTGTGCCTCATCGAATTTATAGCCATAACGTGACAGGGCTTCCGTCTGTCCATTCATCACCTTTCCAAGCATTGTTGCTATCTGGGTGACATTCTCTGCAGTGGCCCCGAGTCCATACTGCTGGGCAGCCATATCATTCATTACCGGAATGATGGTCTTCAATGATGAGGATAACTCAAGATATGTTGCGAGTTCCTGAGCTCCGGCCAACTGGACTTCATCGCCAATGATACCCAGCTGTTGCTGGGCGGAACACAGGTCTTTTATCGATTGAATCTCTCCATCCGAAGCGCCCATTGTATTACGCATGGCCGTTGCCAACCTGGTCTCCGCCTCTACCTGTGTTGCATACGAATCAGCGAGACCTCC
>DCIC01000051.1:12897-14001 GCA_002315825.1 Bacteroidales bacterium UBA1736
GCCGCCTCCACAATTGTGGAATTCAGCTCCTTCGCACTTTTCTTGACATCATCCAGAACCTTTCCGAGTTCGTCAGCGTCCGCCGATACGGTTTTAAATGTACCGGAATCGTCAATTTGTATTTTGAATGATACAACTTTGGACATTTTTTACTATATTTGGTACGCTATGTTTAGTGACATTATCAAACTTCTTCAGCTTTTGGGGCCCGTCAATATCATTATAATGATTATTGGTACCATTGTTATCGTTAGATTTACGATTTCAGCAATACGGGTTGGGTGGCACTCAAATGATGAGAAATGGCTTAAGGCTCACGGCTACAATCATCGTTTTATTCATTTTCTTTAGCTGCCATCCTGCACCTCTCTTCCAGTTCCCTCATTCTTTTCATATCGCCGTGCCCCTTGGGCACCTGCGGTTCGTTTTGTTTATCCCAGGGAAACTTCACAATATCCGTAGGTCTCAGCCCTTTCTTGCTGTAGGGCTGCACTATGGCCATTGCCACAAATCTCGTCTGTTCCCATCTCTCTCTGGATATCAGTTCCTGACGCTGCTGCCATTGTCTGAATATCTCTGCAAATTCCGACGGAGTGCATAGGCAGAAGTCTTTCCGGCTCATTCCCACACACCCCGTCGCTATTGCCAGGAGAGCCTCTATTGATTCAGACTCGCCGTTTTTTTTTCAATATCGCTTGCATTCTCGGCAAGTGATGCACCGAATCTTTCGACATCCTGTGCGCCGAGACAATCTGCGAAACGCTCCAAGGAGAGGTCAAAAGGTATTTCGTCCGCGCTGCATGCTGAAGCAGTGCAGCACCAGAAGAGAGTTATAAGGTCCGTCAGGTCGCCTTTCATTTCACCGACATCGTGCCCTGTTTCCCTCTTGAAGCGCAGGAGCGCCCCCATCGTAACACGACAGGGGAACTCTTTACCGTTGATGATGATTTTCTTCATCGTGAGATGTTTTAAGGCTCATTCTGCTGGCTTGTGCCGCCTCCACTGGTGTTTCCAGATGAAGGTGTGGTAATTGTGATCGCGCCGTCATTGTCGAATGTTGCACTGTAAGAAGCATCGTCGCCTGCAGGGTTGTTTTCTTCGAGA
>DCIC01000051.1:14204-25588 GCA_002315825.1 Bacteroidales bacterium UBA1736
CTGCACTGGAGGCGGGCTTCACGGATGTCTGTTTTGTCTCAGTTGAGTATGAGACAGTGTGTGATGTGCAGTGGCCGATTGCTTTTGTTCCGACCATTACGAGCAGATCACTACCATTGATATATCCCATATAAAATCAGTTTTAATTGTTTATCAAATATTGTTTGAAAAACTCGCGGTCACAGCATCGGCCGCGGCCGCGAGGACAAACAGAGAGAGAGGTTCAGGGCTTGTTATTTCGTTTTTGTTATGGTCTTGACGCCAGCGAGCTGATTTGTAAGCTTATCCACCTGAGCCTTGAATTCAAGATTCTCACTGCGGAGGATGACAATCTCCTCACGCAGCTTCAGTATCTCCTCCATCTGCTCGGCATTCTTTGCGGCAAGCAGGTTAACGGAGCTTTGCAACTCCTCAAGGAACCTGTTGTTCCTCTGCTTCCGGCCGACAAACCAGCCCATGGCGGAGGCTCCGAGCGGGATAAGTATTTCAAAAAGCCATCTGAGCTCTTCAAAGATCATATTAAAGTCCTATTTTCTTGAGCCATTTCTGGACGTCAAACGAAGGACATTCTTTCGTTGACACCTCATTATGGCCCTTGATTAATACTTGAGGATGACGCCGGTGGAATTCACGGATATACTGCTCCATCGCCTTCAGTTGCTGCGGAGTCCTGGTATCCTTTGCAGCCTTGCAGTCTTTTGACAGTCCGCCCACATAGACTATATGCCTGGAACAGCTGTTGTAACCTGCAGCGCCGTTGGTGATCTCCCACTCATTGACGATGTCATCCTCATTGTTTTTCACAAGACGCTCTACAGTCCCGTCAAGATGGATCATATCCGTGTATCCCACCTGCGACCAGCCGCGCCCACCCTTGCTTACAGGGTCAGTGTGCCAGTGGCGAATCTCATCAGAGCTCACCTCACGGCCTTCCGGCGTGGCTGTGCAGTGGATAAAAAGGTACTTGAGGGCGCCCATTGTGCGTTTAAGTCAATGCTAGCCTTGTGCTGCCATCGCCTGCTTAACGACTACGCTCAGCGAAGCGGAGGTATTAGGGATGGTCAGTGTTACAGTGGCCTCACGAGGATTTGCACCTTCGGCGGCATAAGCGTAGGCAGTGCGGGTGAATGTCACCTTATTACCTGCGGCGACTGCTACGGTGAGCCAGTCGGCATTGCTTGCTGCGCTGATGGCTGCGCCATTGGAGGTGGCAAATGTCCTCTTGACGCTACCTGCCTCGGCGGAAAGACCATCAATCAGAGTATCACCGGAGATAGTGGGAACAGCGCCCGAGAGATAACCGCTGCGGATAACCACACCGGCATCCTCCTTCTTGGGCAGAACGATGAATCTCTGAAGGAAGTTGACGAGGCTGCGATGGTACTCAGGACTATTTTCGGAAGCGCTATAATACATTTTCATCGATCCTGTAGCCTTGAATACTCGAGGCACATAGAAAGCGAATGAGCACTGGAACTCACCTGCAGAAGCTGTAGATCCAAGGGCTTTCTTCACGCCCGCAGCCGTGTAATAAGGATTGTTGGAGAATTCGTAAACGTCGAAACCGAACAGACGCCCAATCTTGCCGTTAGCATTGTCAAGACTGTACTGCTTCTCAAACTGCTCGCTCCAGCCCATAATATCTATTACGTGCTCGGGGCAAAGTACAAGACGCCTGCTGTCTGCGGGGACGCCAAGTTTGTCCATCGCAGCTTTTGCAGCAAGCAGATCAGCTTTTGTGAACTTGCGGCGGCCGGTGGCGGCATCGGCCTCGCCGGTAGTCGCAATTACAGGAGTCAGCGCAGTGTCGGAGTTGGCGCAAAGGGCGTGCGCAGCCTTCGCAAACTGTTTCTCCTTGATGGCATTGGCGTGAGACTCACGTACACGCGCCATCTTGTCATAAGAGATGGCATACAGCTCATCATCAGTGATGGCGGTAGGCTTTGTCTCAAACTTATCCAGACTGATTGCCTTGTCGCCGTCGGGAAGACTCTGCACGTCGAGAGGGTATGTGGTATTATTGACCAGGACGTCAGGATCAGCACCTACATCGACAAGATGGATGACATCATTAGCTACGACAGATGACATGTCGGGGACACCGTCAAGCCATGTTCCGATGAGACCGGCGCGAAGATGCTTGATCATTTCGCCAGTCCACAGTTCCTTGAGAACGCCGGCACGCAGGCCGTCGGGAAGACCTATGATGCCTGCGGCGGCGCCGACGGCATTCATACCGATGGCACCGATCACGGGGCTGATATCAGCAGCGGTGCCCAGAAACGCGCCTGCAACACAGTTGAACAGAATCGCGCAAAGAATTGTAATGAACTTTTTCATATCCGTAAAAAGGGTTAGAATTTGCATTCAACGCCGTACTCAGCCTTATACAGCTTCTTGTACTGCTCGGGGTCGTTCTCACGGAGCTCCATCAGTTTGTCCGAAGGAACCTCACTGAGTTTCTTGTAAGTGGTTTCGCTGCCACCGCTGATCATGGCGGATGCCTTGACGGCGGGCTGCATTGCAGCAAGGGTGATTTTCAGATCGTCGAGACCCATTTTCTGTCCAAGGGCAATGAAATGCTCCTTCTGGCCTTCAGCAAGACGCCTCTCGCTGATGGCGGTCTCAACGGCAGACGTGATGGCGCCCAGAGTGATCTGGCTGCTCTGCTCCCTGAGAGTGGCAATCTCCTGCTCCTGAGCCATCAACTGCGTGATCTTTGCCTGAATCTGCTCCATTGTGGCATCTTCGGCGAGGCCCAGTGCAAGGGCCAATTCTTTTTGATCCATACGTGTTTGATTAGTGTTTGTATTGTTTTTGAGTTTCGGCAGAGGATTACTGCCGTTTTCTGAGAGGTCCAGCAGGACTCCGTCCTTGTCATACAGACGGATTGCATTCGGGTTGGCGGCGATATCCACAACGGACACCTCGCGCAGCTTCCATTTGGTGATGGTGGGGGATGTCTGCCCCGGGACAAGCATCTTCGGATCCTCCGACATCTCGATGACCATAAGCCCTGCGGACACCATCCTGAGAGAACCCTTTTCCCACTGCTTTGCGATGCGCTGGGACTTTTCCCCGGCCTCATCGAAATTAAGCTCACCTATTATTTCAGTACCGACGACCTCGATGTTGTCCACGGTACCGATGACATTCCCTCTCTCGTGCATGTAGAGGAGCACGGGATTACGTCTGTAATCCTCAAGATCTCCGCCGGAAGTGATGATGCGGGTGCCGTAGCTGTTCAGAGACTCGTCTGAAATTCTGACTTTTTTTACTGCCATTGCTGATAAATTTTCGGCAACGTTAAATCATTTTACATCACAATCCAAAATAGTGTGCATCCTATGCAGACAAGTGTGAATCCAATTCGTACATTTTTGACAATGGAAGGTCTTTTGTCAATCTTTGCAGCAAATAATTTTTACATACGTATGGCACAATCCAAAATTCAACAAAACAAGAAAGCTACAGCCAAGGCTTTGTACCTGGGAGGGATGAGCATGGAAGAGGTGGCAGAAAAGGTGGGAGTCACAAGGCCGACAATATCTCGCTGGTGTAATGATGATGGCTGGAAGGAAGCGCGTGCTGCCAAGAACATCACACGTCCCGAACTGGTGAACAAGCTGCTTCTGGCAATCGACAACCTCATAGAACAGGTCAACAAGTCAGAAGATCCCGCCGCCCTGGCAGGACTTGGAGACAAACTCAGCAAGCTGTCATCAGTCATCCAGAAGCTGGACCGCAAGACAAGTGTCGTGGATGCAATCGAAGTCTTCATCGCCTTCAGCAAGTGGCTGGAATTCCGCGCCCAGTCCGACCCCGACATAACACCCGAACTACTCAAGGCCTTCAACCATTACCAGGACCTTTATCTCTCGGAGCAGTTCAACAAATAAACCGTTCTCACAATGGCGACGCAGATAGAGAACGAAGCTCGCGCCAAGTGGAACGAGCATTGCAAGGTCATCCAATCGATGACAAGCATCGAGGGCCTTGTCAAAGAGACCCCCGCACAGAAGGAAAAGAGAATCAAACGTCTTCTGAATGACTACCCGTCCTTCTGCGAATACTATTTCCCGCACTACCTGACAAGGACGGATCCGGACACGGGAGAGACCTCCGTCACCCACAATGCGTCCTTCCATAATGAAGGTGCACGGAAGCTGCGCAAGAACCGCAACTACAAAGGCGTCTGGAAATGGCCCAGAGCGCACGCAAAGTCCACGCACCTTGACGTATTCATCCCTGCCTGGCTCAAGGCGCAGAAGCAGCTGCACTTCATGGTGATTGTCGGCAAGAGCGAGGAAAGCTCGAAGGAACTGCTGTCCTCGCTGCAGGCGGAGCTCGAGTTCAATCAGAGATACATTGCCGATTTCGGGCAGCAGAAGAATTCCGGAGACTGGGCTGACGGCTATTTCATCACCCGGGACAACTGCGTTTTCAAGTCCCTCGGACGAGGCCAGTCCCCCCGAGGGCTCAGGCACATGGAGCGCAGACCGGACTACATCATCATCGACGACCTTGACGATGACGAGTTGTGCCGCAACCCCTCCCGCGTCGAGGATCTTTACAATTGGGTGAAGGAGGCCCTGTTCGGTGCGCTTGACCTTGGACGCGGCCGCTTCGTGATGGCGGGCAACCTTATCAGCAAGACAAGCGTGCTGCAGAAGATGACCGAGACGGACGGAGTGGATGTCATACAGGTCAATGCCGTGGATGAGCACGGAGAACCCGTCTGGAAGGAGAAGTGGACCAAGGAAGAGGCTGCCGAAGCTGCCGCCTTCATGGGTTATTTCTCCTGGAACAAAGAGTACATGCACAATCCCATCGTCGCCGGCAAGATCTTCAAGCACGAATGGATCCAGTACAAGAGCCTTCCGAAACTCAGCAAATATGAAGCTGTGGTTCTCTATATCGACCCGTCACTCAAGCCCAAGACCACCAATGACTACAAGGCATGCCGCCTGTGGGGCAAGATAGGCACGGAATTCCACCTCATTGACTGCTGGGTACGCCAGGACACGGTGGGCGCAATGGTCCGTTGGTGCTATGACCTGTATGAGCGCCTGGGCGATGACGCGGCCAAGGTGAGCTGGTATATGGAGGCGAACTTCATACAGGACACCCTCCTGGATGAGTTCACCACAGAGGGCAACTTCCGCGGATACCAGCTGCCCATCACGGGCGACAGGCGGAAGAAGCCGGACAAGCTGGAGCGTATCCAGAATATCACCCCCTTATGGGAGCGAGGCTTCGTATTCTATAATGAAGCAAAGAAAGACTCTCCCGACATGAAGGCCGGCATTGACCAGACTCTCGCCCTGGAAAAGGGCAGCGGCGCCCACGATGATGCTCCCGATGCTGATGAAGGCGCAATATGGATGCTGCAGAGAGTATCCCGATCTAGTAATTTCAAACCGGTGCTCGGCCGCAGGCCGTCACCAAAAAACAAATGGTAATATGAGTTTCTTCAAAGACAAAATCGTATGGCCCCTGCGCTATAAATGGGCTGTCAGAAGTGCCGACAAGCGCTCAAAATACATTGGTGCGAACATCTATGTCTTGAAATGCGGACCAAAGCTTCTCCTGATGTCGAAACGGGACATCGACATCGCAGTGGCCAGGGGCGTCTTCAACTGCAAAGGAGCCACAATCCGCAAAAAAGCCATATACACCGCAAGAGTACACTGATATGTTTGTCACAGTTGAAGACTACAAGTCTGTCATCGGCGCTACGGCGCTGAACATCATAACTCAGGCGGATGCCGACAACCGTCAGCGCACTGAGACCATAGCCATTGAGGAAATCTCCGGATATCTGCGTCCCAAATATGACGTTGCAGCCATCTTTGCCGCCACAGGCACCAACCGCAACGCACAGATGGTGATGATAACCTGCGATGTCGTACTCTACCACCTTACAGCCTCACAGGGACAGAAGATGGGTATGGAAATCAGGCAGCAGAGATACGAGCGCGCAATCAAATGGCTGGAGGGCGTACAGAAGGGCAACATCGTCCCTAATCTGCCCATTGCCACCGGGACAGGCGGGGAACCTGCCACACCTATTCATTTCGGCTCGGAAACGCGCCATAAACAAACCTGGTAATTATGGGTAAGAATCCTTCAAAACAAAAAACCGCTCCCGTCATTCATTCAACGCTGCACGGGGACTTCAACCTGGCGGACCCACTGGCGAGGAAACGCCTCAAAAAAATAGCCATCGACCTCTACAGGGAGACTGACCGGCTCATCGAGCACGACATCCAGCGCTGGCGCTATGCCTGCCAGATGGCACGCGATTATGAGTATCCCAACCGTCAGGTCCTGTACGACATCTACAGCGATGTCGATCTCGACGCCCACCTCACTGGTACGATCGGGCAGCTGAACGGCTACATTCTTGCAAAATCATTCAAGATTACCGACGAGAAAGGCGAAGCCAATCCGGAGGCATTGAAGTTTTTCAACCAGCCGTGGTTCAAGACCTTTGTCCGGTATTATCTTGAAGCGAGATACTGGGGGCACTCCCTTGTCGAACTTGGAGATATAGTCAATGACCAGAATGGCAATATGTCATTCGACGGAGTCACCCTCATCCCACGAAAGCACGTCATTCCGGATAAATGCCGCATAACACGCCTGCGCGGAGACGACTGGAGGAATGGTTTTGACTATCGAGAGGCGCCTTATAACAGCTGGCTCATCGAATGCGGCGACAGGGACCGTCTCGGCCTCTTTGAGAAAGCGGCGATGCATACCATCCCCAAGAAGTATGCGCTTGCGTTCTGGGACACCTTCGCAGAGATGTTCGGAATCCCCATCAGAATCGTCAAGACCTCTTCCCGCGATGAGGCTGAACGCGCCAAGATGGCCAACATGGCCGAGAATATGGGCGCCAATGCCTGGGGCCTGTTTGATGAGACCACCGACATACAGCTCGTGGAGTCCGGCAAGAGCGACGCTTTCAACGTCTATGACCGCCGTATCGACAGGGCCAATTCGGAGCTGTCGAAGCTGATCCTGAACCAGACTATGACCATCGACGACGGTTCATCACTATCTCAGAGCCAGACGCATCTGGATGTGCTCAAGAACCTCATAGGATCTCTTAGCGACGGTCTGCGCGACATAGTCAACAACAAGCTGATTCCCCTGATGGTTCTTCACGGATTCCCGGTGAAGGGAATGACGTTTGAATGGGACTATTCAGTAGATTACACGCCCGAGCAGCAGGTGGCCATTGAAACAATGGTGCTTAACAACTATGATGTTCCCGGCGACTATTTCGAGAAGAAGTACGGCATCCCGGCCGGAGAGAGACGCTCCGCCCTGGGTCTTTCCGCTGGAGGAGAGAAGCCTTTTTTCGACTGAGCCCCTCCGACTACGAGGGGCTGCACCTTCGCTACAGCCGCATTCTCGGCGAATCGGGGCTGAACCTTGCCGACGCTGAGGACAAAGTACCGCCGCAGCTTCGTCTATCTCTCCAGAAGCGCTTCAAGAATATGATGTCCGCACTCTTCCGTGAGAAGGGCGCCGCACTCCGTATTGACATCCTTGGGGAAAAGGACGTACAAAGCTTCATCCGGACTCATGCGGAGATCCTGGACTCCGCCTTCGAGCAGACCGAGATGTCGCCGCTGATGAGAGAACGCCTTGCCCAATCGGACTATATTTTCTCCGGAATGAAGGCCTTTCACGAGCTTAATGAGGCCTTTCCCCAGCTGGTGGATGAAGAGGGCAATAGAAAGCCGTTTGAACGCTTCTTGAACGACGTTCAAAAGATTGACGATACCTACAACAGGAACTATCTCCGCGCGGAATACAACTTCGCCCAGGCATCAGCGGAGATGGCCGGCAAGTGGGAGAAGTTCGCTGAGGATGGGGATGACTATCCGCTGCAGTACCGTACTGCAGGAGATGACAAGGTGCGTCCGGAACACGCCGAGCTCAATGGTATCACCCTTCCTCCTTCAGACTCCTTCTGGGACAGCTACTACCCGCCCAACGGCTGGAACTGCAGGTGCACCGTAGTCCAGGTTCTCGCCCGTAAGAACCCTCTGACCCCTCACGATGAGGCAATGTCACGTGCCAAGGGAGCCATGACAGAAAAGCAGCAGAAGATGTTTGCCTTCAATCCCGGCAAGCAGCAGCGCGTCTTCCCCAAGTACAACCCCTACACCATCTCCAAGTGTAAGAACTGTAATCAGTCCAATCTGAAACTTGCTTTTGCTCCGGACAATGAGGTCTGCCAGGCATGCAAATTTGTTCACTCTTGTCTGATTGGCGAAGAGACCGTGTATAAAGTAGGAAAGGGCGTAGTCAGAATAAGCAAACTTATCAGAACTGATTCTCCGGACTATGATAAGCTTAAGCAAATAGCAGAGCATTTTGCATCCTTGGGTTCAGAAGTCGAAATGACTCCAAAAATGTCAAGGCCGCAAAATTTCGTATATGACTGCTATTACAAGGACCTGAGAGGCACCAAATACGAGAACAAATGTCCGGATCTGTACATCGATGGCGTGTGGTATGAGCATGAGGGATTTACCACAAACAATTTAATCAACGCTTTCAAAAACATGCTTAATCATGGTCTGAAACAATCCTCAAGGATAATAATAGATGATCCTGGATTAGCGGAGGCATATATGAAGAAGACCATAAAAAGACGTCTTTGTACAACAGGCCAAACAATTGAAGAAGTATGGTTACGTACAGAAAAGGACGTTAGGGTGCTATATAAAAAATAGTTAGAGGAACATTTGCATGTTCCTCCTTCCGGCGACGAATCGGTAGTCATTAGCTACGGAATCGTCTTTGCAAATGTAGCAATTATTTCTTATTCCCAACCACTTATGAATATTTTTTTTATCGGCATAATTATCGGCGTACTTTCCTATCATCTATTACACCGTCTCTTTCTAAAATGGCAATTAAGAGAGTTAGAGCGTATTGCAGGTATGTTACCTGGCGATTATGGCTTCTACGGCAATCCCGGCAAATTGGGCAAGCGGTTCAAGTATCTTCATAATTTTATCGTAGAGACTCGGGGACAATTCCTTCTTCAATGCAGCAACCTCAAGAAAGATTTTCTGAAACTGTGCTTGAAATTCAACATCTTCAATTTCAAATCCACCCCTCTTGGAAAATGTCTCCAGTCCAGAATTGATGCTGAAACGAAGGTCTTCGGCAGCACATTGGTACTTTTCCACGAATCCCCGCTGCTTCAGCTCAAGAATTACTTCCATAGCCTCGCCCATCCCGATCCCATCATCTACGGAGACGAATGATGACAGCGAGCAGTTTCCTCCTGGAGTGCGACCATCAATGATCCTCCTTACCAGTATGTCTTTTTGTTTACTTGTCATATTTCGATTTTGGTCAAAATTATTATCGGCATAATCATCGGCGTATTTGCCTATCATCTATTACGCCGGCTCTTTCTAAAATGGCAAATGCGGGAGATAGAGCTGATGTACGGCCTACGCAAGGCCCGACAAATCCGCTGCTGCCCCGGCAAGCTTGGCAAGAGGTTCAAGTATCTTCATAATTTTCTGATAGAGACCAGGCTCTATCTCGGACTCCAGCTTGGACACCTCAAGGAGGACTTTCTGTATTTCTGCCTCATACATGATATCCTCAGCTTCAAATCCACCCCTCTTGGAAAATGTCTCAAGCTCAGAATTGACCGTGAACAGAAGGTCTTCAAATGTAGGTTTTATGCCAGATACCATTCCTTTTCTGCCGAGTTCCTGGATTACCTCAGATGCCTCCGCCATCCTGACCCTGTCATCTACGGGGATTATGTAGGATAGTGCAAACCTACGTCCGGGAATCCGCCTTGCGAGAATCTCGCATATCAATGAATCTTTTTCGCTTGCCGTCATTATAAAACATAATCGCAATGCTCATGAAGTTTTGGCTTGAGATGATTCCCCATTGGATAAATATATACAAGCAAACCTTCTTGTCTTGCATATTTTATTGGAGAGATGAAGTCAGAATCTCCAGCAACAAGAACAATTTTTTCAACGATGTGTTTGGTGGCCATCGAGGCCATATCCAAACCAAACTTCATGTCTACACTTTTTTGCTTGAAATCCGGTTTAAATTTCTTGCTATATAGGTCTTGTTTCCATCCTGTAAAAGACAATTCACCCATCCTTATTGCAAACTGCTCTTGCGAACCAAGATCTTTTAAATATTTCGACTTGTCTGCGAATATTTGACTCTTTGAGAAGTCTATTATCTTCTTGCCAGTGTAATCTTTGATACTATCACCAAAGGGTTTACAATCATAATAAAACACCCTCCATAGAATATCATTAGTAGCGCCATTGGTTTTGGCCCTTACTTTCGAAATAATATCATTTACCGTAATCAGGACATCTGAAACTTTTGGGGTCCGTTTGTTTATGGCATAAAACCTTTGCCAGAAAAAACCTCCATCGATAAGGATGTTAACTTTAGTTGTCATTTTTGCAATACTCTATTATTACATTTAAACCGCCTGAAAGGCGGTTTAAATGGCAGACCTATCTGCATCGGATTTGTTTTGCCGGCCTACCGGCACTCGGATTATATCGCAAATGTATGCAAAATTTCTTTTACTAAAAATATTTTACAGAATTTTTTATCATATTATCGAAGATTCGTGAAACAAATGAAATATAAGGTATAGTAACGTTCCCCCTATAAAGAATAGGCGGGCAGAACGTAATTTAAGTGTAACTTTGTGCGACTGGACACAGACCAGGGATTACAGCACCAAACACGACCGTGATTTGCTTGCGACGATGACCAGATCCCGCATTTTAACACTTCGCTGAATTTCTTGCAACGGTGTTTGATAAATATTTCGTCGATTTCCTTCGCAAAGTATCGTACGGCGCACAGTTCATCGATAGTGAGCTGACGGGTTTGGAATTCCAAGCATAATTCCTTGGCATCCTCCCAAGATATTCCACCCCACTCGCAAGCCTCTTTATAGACATCATAGACAATTTTCTTCCCGATGAATGGGAATAATATTGCTGTATCGGTTTCGATAACACAGAAGGGTTTTACTTCATTCATTTCTATAAAAGTCTCCCTCTTGATTTCAGGCGTGTTATAAATACGGTCAAAGAACGTTGATGCTATCGCATACATTTCTTGTCTCGTAAATTTATCATTCAGCACATCTGTTGCCGTAATAACGATTTCTTTTTTCATTTCCAGTATTTGTTAAATGTTGTTTGTTTTAATATTGATGCGTATGCAGTTGCAATCCCGATTTCCGCTGCCTTCTTAATCATCCACCGGATGGTATTCGACTTGCCAAATACGGGAGGCTTCATTTGGAGGACGAGTGATGTAATTTCTTCTGCGTTCATTTT
>DCIC01000110.1:0-47366 GCA_002315825.1 Bacteroidales bacterium UBA1736
ATCAGAAGAATATCCTTGAGCTCCACCCCCTTGCAGCCAAGCAAATCGGTGCTGATAATGGCCGCGGTGGCAGCGGACACCGGACTTCCGGTGATACCGAGCGACGCCGCTATGACAGACACGCTCAGAGGCCTCTCAGGGCGCACTTTGTTCCTGCGGGCAATCTCGGAAATGATAGGCAGGAGCGAATAAGAAGTATGCGCTGTGCCGGCTACGAAGCAAAACAGCCAGCAGGTCAGCGGACCATAATAAGTGATATGCTTCGGATGCTTGCGAAGGAACCCGGCCGCTACCTGGACCAGATAGTCAAGTCCTCCGGAGGCCTGCAGCATAGCCGCCGCCGTGATTACCGCGACGATAATGAACATCACGTCCACCGGAGCCTTGCCAGGTCTGAGACCAAAGCCGTACACAAGGATGAATACTCCCACCATTCCGGTGACGCCCATACCGATACCGCCTATCCTGGCACCGATGAAAATCATCGCAAGCACAAGGATGAACTGAATAATGACAATTAATGTTGCTGACATCTGGGATTCTTTCTAAGATTCTCAATAAAGTAATGGCGGTCTTTGCCATTATCACAAATATAGTAAAACAATTCCATTATCTTTGCAAACAGCAACTATCCGGGTCTTTCCGGCAAACAGTACATATATGACAGATTTCGAAAAATACGCAACGCTTGGCTGCGGGATCAGCTCTCTGACCCTGGACCGCTTCCAGAAGGCCAATGATTCATACATCAACCCCACCATAATCGAAGAGCGCAGGCTCAACGCCACATCCATCGACGTCTTCAGCCGCTTGCTTATGGACAGAATCATCTTTCTGGGCGTGCCCATTGACGATGACGTGGCCAACATCATCCAGGCCCAGCTCCTGTATCTTGCCTCCACAGACGAAAAGGCAAGTATCAGTATGTATCTCAATACCCCGGGAGGCCAGGTGAGCAGCGGTCTGGGCATATATGACACAATGCAGCTCATCAGCCCCGATGTCGCCACCATCTGCACCGGGATGGCTGCCTCAATGGGATCCATATTGCTCTGCGCCGGAGCCAAAGGCAAGCGCTCCTGCCTTCCCCACTCCAGAGTGATGATACACCAGCCTCTCGGCGGAGCCAAGGGTCAGGCATCAGACATCCTTATTGAAGCCCGTGAGATAGAAAAAATCAGAAAGGAACTCTATGAGATCCTTTCTGAACATTCTGGTCAGCCCTATGACAAGGTGTTTGCCGATGCTGACCGCAATTTCTGGATGACGGCTACTGAAGCCCTGGACTATGGAATGATTGATAAGATCCTAAGTCCCAAGAAGAAGTAATCAAAGACTTCCTTCGATCTTAGCCTTACGCACCAGTGCTTCAAGGAAGTAGTAGTCCGCGTAGTTGAGCGGTTTGTCCACCTCGGCGCCTCCAGGGAGACTGCCTACCGAGTGCATCAGGATGAAATTGCCGTTCTCTCCTATCTGGGCCCTGTATGCGGGGCTTGAGAGTGAGGTCATAATCTTGTCAGCGTACTGCTTGTACTGAGAAGGATTATCCACATCCATCGTACTGATTTCGTAGAGAGCCGAGGCTAGAATAGCCGCAGAAGAGGCATCCCTTGGCGTGTTCGGAATGTCGGGACAGCACATATCCCAGAAGGGGATGCAGTCCTCGGGCATCGACGGATGATTTCTCAGCACATCAAAGGTCTTGAGGGACTGCTCGATATAACGCCTGTCCCCAGTAAAGCGATAAGCCATTGCGTATCCATATACTGCCCAGGCGTGGCCTCTGGTCCAGATGGACTCATCGGAGTATCCTTGGGCTGTGACTTTCTTTCGCACTTCACCTGTCTCGGGGTCATAATCCACTACGTGGTAGCAGCTGCCGTCAGGACGGAAATGCTCCTTGAGCGTGCGATTGGCGTGACTCACGGCCATTTCATAATACTTGGGATCTCCGCTGAGCTCGCTGGCCTTGAAGAAGAGCTCGAGATTCATCATATTGTCAATGATGACAGGGAACTTTCGGTCCAGCTTTTCCGACTCGCCCCAAGACTGGGTAAGCCCCACAGTAGGGTTGAAACGGGTTGCAAGGGCATCGGCCGTGCGGATGATGACATCTTCGTAATTCTCCGAGTTGAGCCTCAGGCCATTTCCGAAGCTGCACATACAGATAAATCCAACATCGTGATTGTCCGTGACTTCCTGGACACCTCGGATACTCTCAGTGTATTTTTCTGCAAGGGGAATATAGGAAGAGTCCCCGGTGAGCTCATACAGGAGCCAAAGAGTCCCGGGGAAGAATCCTCCTCTCCAGTCCCGGTAAGAGGCAAACTTGACGGTGTTGTCCTTATTGATGGTTATTGGGGTCAGAATCTGCTCTGCGTCGTTGTCAATGGATTGGACGGCCAGATTGATCTGAGCTTTTGCGAAATCGATGTTCTCCTTTATGAAATCGTCAGAGCCTTTGCTGCAGGCAACTGAAAGGACTGTCAGGGCAATCCCTGAGAAGATGCGGCTGAATGTGGTCATAGCTTTGTTATTGTGTAGTTGAATTTTCCTGAAATCTGATTCCGTTTGGCTGTAAGGACAATGCGGTACACCTTGTCTGCCCAGGCCCCGGCAAGACGGGGATCTTCGAGGACTATGGTCTCGACAGTCGCATCGAGGGCATTGCTGTCATATTTGAGTCTTGCCTTTCTTCCTCCTGTCTCGATATCGATGACCCCATCTGAGCTTTTCTTGACTTCGCCCCAGGTCATAAACATAATCTGAGGGGCTTCCACTGCCTCGGCAAGAGAGAATTGGTCGGAGATTTTCACGCTCTTGCCCTGAAGGCTGTAGGAGCGTACCCATTTGTTGACCTTCGCCTGCTCGGGGTATGCTCCGGCGATATTGACCGAGAAAAATCCGGGTCTTGTCACCACATCGGACGCTTTATATTCTGCTCCGTTCATCTGTGCGGTCCCGTTGATGCGGGGGAGATTGTGATAATTGCTCTGCATCATCCAGATGGAGTATCTGTCCTTTCCGAAGGTCTGGGCTGTGTAGGTGGGCTGCCCCATATCGATGATGACGGGGTAGTTGTCTATGTAGAGGTTGAAGGACCCTATGTCATTGTGATTGTGGCTCTGGCCGTTGTGAGAGCCTTTGGCTGCGAGGAAGATGCCCTCGGGGCTGCTCATATTGTGCTGCTCGGTCTCAGGATACCAGGTATATGAAGCCGGAGTGTATTGAAGCGTGGATTCTTCTATTTCCTTGGCAATTCTCAGGTCCTCAATGAATTGCAGGAACTGGGATGAAGGATTGGAATGGCTTGCGGGGTCAAATTTGTTGAGCTGCACGGCAAATCCCATAGCCAGCTCGCTCCCGACCGCCTTGCCGAAACGATAGACAGTCGCAGCACCGACATCCAGTCTGGGGGGAGCGTCGGCAAAGTTTACGGCCCATTCGAACCCTATGGTCGAGCGAACGATGGCTTCACACATATTTCTTATCTGAGGCACATCAAACAGGGAAACGGCGCCACCGGTAATCATATAGAGGCCGTTGAGATATTCGAAGGTGCGTCCTGCGGCAAGAGTCCAGTAAAGCGGGCCCTCATCCAAGCCTCCGTCTCCGTTGGAGTAGTTGAGATATTGGTCCATCGAGCGCATTGATTTCCATATCCCCTGCGCGAGACGTTCCGGGTCATTCTCCAGAAGCATAAAAGTAAACAGCGCATTGGTGTTGCAGTAGGGAGTCCAGTTGTTGAGATAGTTCCTGCCCGTCATATCGAAGCCGAGCCAGTTGAAATCATCCCTTGTAAGATATGAGTCCAGCTCCCTGTGCTTTATCTCCTGGTATAGTCTGCGGCTGATCTCAGGCTGTATCTTGTCAAACTCCTCGTGCAGGAAATAGTAAGCCCACGCGAACATATGGGACATTGCTCCCTGGGGGAGATCCAAAGTGTTGTCCCCCTTTTCGGGAAGGGATCTGCGGGAATAGGACAGATTCACAAGGTGTGCGGACAATACCCACGAAGTCATCTCACAGGTGTGGAAAAGACCGTTGATGAGCTGGGGTATGAAGCGGCCTTTCCCTTCTGCGAGCTCTGCGGCGAGAAGACCGGAGATGGCTCTGTTGTTGGCATCCAGGGTAAACTCGATGGTGTTGCGCTCTCCCGTGGTCTCATAAGCGATATAATCCATCGCCTTGAGGATCTTCCATTCATAATCCAGGTAGCCTTCTCCGTGCTTGATGATAGCCTCCTTATATTTTCCCGTCATAGCGTCCCATCCTTCTCTGTCCTGATAGTCAGGGAAGGTAACCCATTTCTGATTGAGGACAAGAGACTTTTTGAGGTCTTCATAACTGATGGCTTTCTGGAGGTAATTCCGCTCTGCAAAGGCTTTTGCATTGAGCGATACACAGAGAGCGAAGCTTAGAAATAATAGGACTCGTTTCATAATTAATGTGGTATTTCACAAAAATAGTAAAATCGTTATATTTGTGAAATTGATTGACAATGAATAATATTTTCTCTCTTGAAGGAAAAGTGGCTCTGGTGACCGGAGCTGCGTATGGGATAGGATTTGCGATAGCTCAGGCATACGCTCTGGCAGGAGCAAAGATAGCATTCAACTGCCGCTCTAAGGAGCATCTGGATAAGGCGTTGGCGGATTATGCCGCTCAGGGCATCGATGCAAAGGGTTATATCTGCGATGTGACCCGCGAGGATGAGGTGAAGGCTATGGTCTCGGACATTGAGAAAAGCTTAGGCCCGGTAGATATCCTGGTCAACAATGCCGGCATCATCAAGCGTATCCCGATGATCGAGATGTCGGTGGAGGATTTCCGACAAGTGATTGACATTGACCTCAATGCAGCATTCATCTGCTCCAAGGCGGTCCTTCCCTCGATGATGAAGCGCAAGGCGGGCAAGATTATCAATATCTGCTCAATGATGAGCGAGCTGGGGCGCGAGACAGTGAGCGCCTATGCGGCGGCGAAGGGCGGGCTGAAGATGCTGACCCGCAATATTGCATCCGAATACGGCCAATACAACATTCAGTGCAACGGCATCGGCCCCGGGTACATCGCAACTCCGCAGACTGCGCCTCTTCGCGAGCCTCAGAGCGACGGTACCCCTCACCCCTTCGACCAATTCATCATTGCCAAGACTCCGGCGGCCCGCTGGGGGGATGTGGATGACCTCAAGGGCCCTGCTGTCTTCCTGGCTTCAAAGGCTTCCGATTTTGTCAACGGCCATATTCTCTATGTGGACGGAGGCATTCTTGCATATATAGGTAAACAACCCAAATAAGATTGATTATGTCAAAAGTGAATTGCAGCGTCAGGCAGGCTTCCAGCAATGTGGATGCCAAGCATTATGATACAGAGCGTCTTCGCCAGGAGTACCTTGTGGAGAATATTATGGTCCCGGGCGAGATCAATATGGTGTACAGTATGTTTGACCGTATCATCGCCGGAGGCGCCGTGCCCCTCGAAGAGGAGCTTGTGCTTACGCCTCCCGAAGTGCTCAGATCCGAGTGGTTTACCCAGCGGCGCGAACTGGGCATAATCAATGTCGGTGGAGCGGGCGTAGTCAAGGTGGGAGACGACGAATACGAAATCCCTTTCAAGGAAGCTCTGTATGTGGGTCGCGGAGACCGCCACGTCAGCTTCCGGAGTCTGGACCCTTCGCATCCTGCACACTTCTATTTCAATTCAGCGACCGCTCATCGCGAGACCGGTATCAAGAAGGTCAGCAAGAAGGATGCAGTGGTGATGCATCTGGGCAGTCTGGAGGAGAGCAATGAGCGTACGATCAACAGACTCCTTGTAAAGGAGGTGGTGCCCTGCTGCCAGCTGCAGATGGGTATGACTGAGCTAGCTCCCGGGAGCACTTGGAACACAATGCCCGCCCATACCCACGATCGCCGTATGGAAGTGTATTTCTATTTCGAATTGAGCGAGGATGCTGCGGTCTGCCACTTTATGGGAGAGCCTCAGCAGACACGCCATATCTGGATGGCCAATGAGCAGGCAGTCATCAGTCCCCAGTGGAGCATTCACTCCGCTTGTGCGACCCGCAATTATACCTTCATCTGGGGAATGTGCGGAGAGAATGATGACTATAATGATATGGACTGGTGCGCCACAAAGGATCTGAGGTAGATGAGACGCTTTCTGATACTATTGTCTCTGCTTGCTGCAGGGTGCAGCGCTCCTCAGGGACCTTCGGTTATGGCTAGGCACGTTCCCGAGCGCGCGGATGATTTTGTATTTGAGAATCTGTACATTGCCGGGCGCATCTACGGAGAGGCCCTGGAAAAGGAGACGCTTTCTCCCGGCATCGACATTTGGGTGAAATTGCCCGGTGCTCTTGTTGCGGATGAGATGTACCGGCAGGAGCTCGAAGAGGGCAAGACCTACCACAAATTCCACGGTCTGGGCAAGGATTGCTACAAGGTCGGCCAGAGTCTCGGGGGAGGGGCCTCCGCTCTTCTGATTGACAACAATCTCCAGTACCCTGCGACCAATTGGCGCAGTTATGAGATTCTGGAGCAGGAGAATGACAGGATTGTATTTGTCCTGCATTATCCCGAGTGGACTGAGAGCGGGCAGACAATGTCCTTGGACAAGAAAATAACAGTGACCGCAGAGAGTCATTTCTGCAAGGTTGAGGATTGCTGGAAGTTTTCGGGAGAATATGGGGACAGTCTGTATGTGGCGGCCGGTGTGCTTCGCCACCCTGCACAGAATACTATCGAGGAGGAATTGATTCTCTCTGACCGCTATGCAATCTGGGAGAAGGCTTCCGACACCTCTGCTGAGAGCGAGGACGGTATGCTGGGAGTGGCTGTGTTCGCTCCACTCTCTGATATGGTCTGCCTGTCCCAGGGGGATGAGCACGGGCTGTGTGTGAAGAAGATTGCTTCGGGCGAGACATTCACATATTATTTCGGCAATTGCTGGAGTAAGGGCGGTGTGGCTACTGCCCAGGATTGGTTTTCAATGGTTAAGAGTCTAGAATAATGTCAAGGATAGTTACATTTGGAGAGATAATGCTCAGGCTCTCCACACCCGGATTTCTTCGTTTCGCCCAGGCGGGACAATATGATGCCACCTTCGGTGGTGGTGAGGCCAATGTGGCCGTGTCTCTCTCCAATTTCGGGATGGATGCGTCTTTTGTGACAAGACTTCCCGACAATGATATTGCAAATGCTTGCCTGAGTGAGCTGCGTTCGCTGGGTGTGGATACCTCTGGTATTGTGAGAGGTGGGGAACGCCTCGGTATTTATTTTCTTGAGACCGGAGCAGTGTCCCGTCCTTCCAAAGTGGTCTATGACCGTGCGGGCAGTTCGTTCTCCACAATCACTCCCGGGATGATAGACTGGGACAAAGTCTTCGAAGGGGCGGAGTGGTTTCACTGGACGGGTATCACTCCCGCTGTCAGTCAGGGAGCGGCAGATGCCTGCCTTGAAGCAGTCAAGGCCGCAAAGCGGCTGGGATTGACCGTAAGTTGCGATCTTAATTTCAGAAAGAATCTTTGGAAATATGGCAAGTCGGCGTCTGAGGTGATGCCCGCTCTGGTAGAGTATTCAGATGTCATTCTGGGTAATGAAGAGGACGCGCAGAAAGTCTTCGGTATCGGAGCGGAAGGTGTTGACCTGACTTCCGGGAAGATAGATTCGGGAAGATACCGCAGTGTGTGTGAGCAATTGATGGCTAGATTCCCTCGGGCAAGGAAGATTATCATTACTCTCAGGGGGTCTATCAACGCCAGCCATAATACTTGGCGAGGTGTGTTGTGGGACGGCAGGACCCTGTTTGAGTCCAAGAGCTATGATATTACGCATATCGTGGACCGTGTCGGAGGCGGGGATTCGTTTATGGGCGGCCTTATCTATGGTCTGCTTACATATAAGGATGATGCGAGGGCTTTGGATTTCGCTGCGGCGGCATCCTGTCTGAAGCACACCATTTTCGGTGATTACAATAGGGTGACTGTGGGGGAAGTTGAAAATCTGATGGCCGGAGATGGGTCCGGTCGAGTGTCCAGGTAAGAAAGATGGCGGATTTTAAGAAAGAAGATGTGGTCTCTACAATGATAGAGACAGGGATGATACCGGTGTTCTATCATCAGGATGCGGATATTGCCTGTAAGGTGATGAAGGCCTGCTATGATGGGGGAGTTCGGGTGTTTGAGTTTACAAACCGTGGAGAGAAGGCGGTCGAGGTCTTCCGCGAGCTGAAAAAGTACGCTGAGTCTCTGCCCGGGATGATTCTCGGTATAGGTTCGATATCATATCCTAAGGACGCGAGGCGATTTATCCGTCTCGGAGCCAATTTTGTCGTGGGCCCTCAGTTTGTGCCTTGTGTGGCTGCAGTGTGCCGCCTGCGCGGCATCCCTTATGTGCCCGGATGCGGGACCGTATCGGAAGTCGGACGTGCTCAGCGATGGGGAAGCCCGGTGTGCAAATTGTTTCCTGGAGATGTTTTGGGACCCAAGTTTGTCAAATCCCTGCTCGCTCCTATGCCTTGGAGCAAATTGATGGTCACGGGAGGGGTGAAGCCTGAAAAAGACAATCTCGAGGCCTGGTTCTCCTCTGGGGTGTCCTGCGTCGGTATGGGGTCCAATCTCTTTCCGAAGGAGGCCGTCGCTTCCGGAGATTGGTCTGTCATTGCAGGTCTGTGCTCATCGACCTTGGCTACAATTGCATCTTTGCGCGGGAAGAGATATCTTTAGGGCAGGTTTATGAAAAACGTTGTCGACCTAATATATAACATCGTCTGGAGTCCGGCCCTTCTGGTGCTGCTGGTGGGAGCGGGTCTGTATTTTTCGATAAGGACGAGATTTGTGCAGATAAGGCGTATTGGCCTTATGGTGAATATGATGTTCCGTCCTGTGAAAAAGGAGGGGAAGATGGGTTTTTCTCCTTATCAGGCGCTGTGCGTCTCTATTTCGGGAAGAGTGGGGACCGGAAATATCGTCGGTGTGGCTACCGCTATTGCTTTTGGCGGACCCGGCTCGGTGTTCTGGATGTGGGTGATTGCGTTCCTTGGCGCTTCGACTGCCTTTACGGAGTCCACATTGGCTCAGTTATATAAGTTTCCTCATAGGAAGGCTTTCCGTGGGGGTCCTGCATCATATATTGAGAAGGGGCTCAATCTCCCGTGGCTGGGTGTCGTTTTCGCTATATTGACCGTATGCGGTTATGGTATTCTGCTGCTTTTTGTGCAGTCAAATGGGGTTGCGGTAGCGTTCAACAATACTTTTGAGATTCCCAATTGGGTGAGTGGGATTATTCTTGCCTTCTTTGTGGGGCTGGTCGTTATCGGAGGAGCGAGGCGTATTACCCACGTTGCGCAGGCTGTTACACCGTTTATGGCTTTGGCGTACTTGATCGTTGCGTTGATTGTGATAGCAGTGAATATTGAGGCGGTCCCCGGAGCATTCGCATCTATTTTTACCAATGCTTTCGGTATCAATCCCATTACGGGTGGTATTTTGGGAAGCACTATAGCGATGGGTATCAAGCGCGGGCTGTTTTCCAATGAGGCGGGGCAGGGAGGCGGTGCCATTGTTTCTGCCGGGGCTATCACTGAATCTCCTGCTCAGCAGGGACTTGTCCAGGCTTTTTCCGTTTATGTGGATACTTTGCTCGTGTGTACGGCCACGGCGCTTATGATTCTGGTTTCCGGTACTTTCAATGTCTTTGACGCGACTACTGGCGAGATGATTTATGCCGGGGCTCCCGAGTTGGGGAATAACTATGTGTCCTATACACAGGCAGCGATTGACAGTGTGTTGGAAGGGGTGGGCAGTCCGTTGGTGTCAATGGCTTTGTGGCTGTTTGTGTTTACCTCTCTGTTGGCATATTATTATTATGCGGAGTCGAGCTTGATTTTCCTGTTCAATAGAAGGAATAATATGCGTAGATATACTGAACGGATAATCATTTGGGTGTATCGCTTCATTTTTGTTTTGTTTATTTATATAGGTTCGTTCATTTCTTCAGATGCGGCCTGGACCTTGGGTGATGTAGGAGTCGGTATCACGGCGTGGATCAATGTGATTGCTCTGCTGATTCTTTTCCCTCAGGCTCTGCGGGCCTTGCAGGACTGTGAGAAGCACTTCCCGGTCAAAAAGAAACATTTACATAATTAGTATATGGCTAAAATAATACCAGTAGTTACTTGGAACAAGCGCGTTATCAAGTTCAACCGAAGGAAAGAGAGTTTAAGAAAGAAACCTTGGTTTCAGGGTGTTCTTCTTTTGTGTTGTGTGGTGGTGGCGATGTTGCTTGCCAATCTTCCCTTCACTCACTCTCTTTATCACAGTGTACTTGAAACCAATCTGCAGCTGCATCTGTTCAGCGAAGACGGCACTTTCAACCTTCTCTTCCCCCGCGATATGACGGTGGAGAAATTTATCAATGATATTCTGATGGTGGTTTTCTTCTTCACTGTAGGGCTTGAGATCAGAAGGGAGATTGCATACGGGGAGCTGTCTTCGGTAAAGAAGGCCATTTTGCCTGTCATTGCCGCTTTTGGTGGCGTGATTGCCCCAGCTTTGATATTCACTTTGGTCAATCACTCTACTGCGGCTTCAAGCGGTTGGGGTATCCCGACTGCTACGGATATCGCGTTTGCCGTGTGTATTCTTTCGGTGTTGGGAGACAAGGTACCGGTGTCTTTGAAGGTATTTCTGACGGCTCTTGCGATTGCGGATGATCTCATCGCTATCCTTGTCGTGGCATTCTTTTATGGCGGCACTATCAATTTCCCTCTTCTGCTGGTGGCTTTTGGGTTTATGGGGATTTCTTTTTTATTGAACAAGCTGAATGAGAAGAGAATGTTTCCATACCTTGTGTGTGCCTTTGCTGTGTGGGTGATTTTCTATTATAGCGGTATCCACGCTACGATGTCGGGCGTGGTGATGGCTTTCCTTATTCCTTCCAAGCCTCGTTTTGGAAAGAGTCAGTTCTACCGCAAGCGTGAGAAGATATGGGCTATGGTAGGGAATTATAATCATTTGGATGGTGAACCATTCCCGAATGGTCCCCAGAGGCATTATCTCAGGGATTTGGAGAAGTTGTTCAGCGGGTCTATGAGTATGTCATATAGGGTAGAGCACGCTCTGGAGCCGTGGGTCAATTATTTGATTATGCCGATTTTTGCGCTTGCTAATGCGGGCGTGGCAATCTCTGATCCATCGTATTTCAATATCCTTTCTTATGATCCTTCTCTGGGAAGTGTGTCGATGGGTATTTTCTTCGGACTACTTCTCGGTAAGCCGATCGGGATTACTTTATTCAGCTATCTGGCGGTTAAGTGCAAGGTAGGTGATATGCCCAAGAATGCGACTTGGTCGATGCTTTTTGCTGTGGCGTGCTTGGGTGGTATCGGATTTACTATGTCGATATTTGTGGATACGCTTTCCTTCTCTGACCAGAGTCCGGAGATTATGGCTACTTTGCGTGATGCCGGTAAGATTGCCGTGCTGATGGGCTCTGTCTGCGCAGGTGTCCTCGGAAGTGCTCTTATCTCTATAGTTTATAAGCTCCAATCGAAATAAATTCAGGCGAGGTCGAGCGAAGCGAGACGGTTCCGGAGGAGAACTGTCGGCACTCGGAGGCAGGAATAATAACCAAGGGAAGATATGTTTGTACGGGAGTCCTCCCCACTTCGTGGGTCCCCTCCCTTTTCGGGAGCCAATGCTCCCGTACAAACATATCTTCCCTTGGTTAAGAAAGAAATCTTAGAGCTCCTTCACGCGGACGTTGCGGAACTTCACACCTGCGCCGTGACCGAGGAAACCGATGTGGCCGGTCTTGTTGAACATACCCGGATGATCCCTGTGGTCAACGGTGTATTCGTTGGACTCAGCGCCCTTGGCCTTGACATTGTGACCCTTGCAAGCCTCCTTGATGTCACCGTCCACAATCACCTCACCGTTGACAGTAACAGTGATATGGTTGCCCTTCACGCGAATCTCTTCATAGCTCCACTCCCCGAGAGGCTTATGCACAATCCTCTTGGCAGGAATCACACCATAGACAGAGCCGTGTACCTGATAAGGCTTAAGATTGGCATAGATAGGATCGTCGTGGTCCAGGATCTGGATCTCGCACATACCATCATAAGCGGCATCCACACCCATCGGAGTACGGATACCTACACCATTGTTGGCTCCGGCGCGGACAAAAGAAAACTCAAAACGGAACACAAAATCCTTATACTCCTTGATCGTATAAAGATTCCTCTCGTTGCCATACTGAGCCGTAACATAGATGGCGCCATTGACAGGAAGATAACCCTCCTTGTTGCCTGTCCACTTATCAAGATTTGTCCCGTCGAAGAGAACCTCAAAGCCCTCGGCCTTCTCCTCGTCTGAGAGAGTGAAAACGGGAGAATCCTCCTCAACGGTGCTGAGGAAGTTCTTGATGTCGTCCACTGCATAGCCGTCATCCGAATCACCTGTTGACTTCAGAATAGCGGCTGCTTTATTGAGGCACTCCTTCAGGAGAGCTGCATCAATGTCATCGACACAATTCTTGGCTACTGCGAGAGAAGAATTGGCCGCTGCATAAGCGATATCTTTGTCGGAGCTGCCGACGAGCTGGCTCAAAGTGATGAAAGAATCGAGAGTAGGACAAGAACCGAGCTTGTTTGCGATGACAGCCTTGGCCTTGTCGCCGGCAATCTCAAAAGCGCTCATAAGCTTGGTGTACATCCTGTCGGCATTCTTTTCATTGGCCGCTACCAAAGTGATGAAGCGGGAGAGAGCTGCCTCGTTGTTCTGCTTGGCGGCCTCGAAGAGGGTGGATGCCGTGCTGTAGTTGTTCATCTTCATCAGAGCCTGAAGCGCAGCGGCAGAAGCATTGGCCTTGTAAGCCTCTACGAGGTCAGAGACTGCATTCTCTGTTCCGACAGAGGCGAGGATGTCATAGAAACGCTCCTTGTTGTCGAACTTAACGAGAGCCTTGCGGAGCTGAGAATATCTTTCCCCAACGCCCAATTTTGAGATTGCGGCTGCATAAGCTGCCTGGAGAGGAGCGATATTAGCGGTGGGAGCACTTGCGAGCATCTCTGCCACCTTGTCGGCCTGGAAAGGACGGACAACACCTGCGAGGCATTCGATAGCCACTGCTGAGTGCTTGGGAGTTTTGATATTCGCGAATACGATAGGAGCGACGTCGTAGATGCGGCGTGCGGCAGCAAGCTTCATAAGAGGCTCAATGTTGCTGTCTGTTGCCTCATTCAGAGCTGCTTGCACCTTTGCGCGGATATCACCGTTGAAACGCAGGAGCGCCTGATAAGCAGCTTCGCAGTCTTCAGTGCCGAGACGGCCAATGAGGGCGTCTGCAGCTTCGGGACCTCCGATCTTGCCGGCAGCCTCGATTGCGTTGAATCCGAGCTGACCTGCCTTGCCGATTTCGCTGAGGATAAGAGGAAGCTGGCTCGCAGCCTTATGGAAGCCGAACCAATAAATGACCTCTGCCTTTGCAGCATCTGAAAGCTTGGGGTAAGACTTAGCGAGGAGTGCGTAGAATTCCTCACCTGCAAATGTGTCAGCGGTGCGGAGAGCTGTGACTCTGTATGCAGCATCGTCGCTCTTGAGGGCTTTGAGCACTCCCTTCTCGCTGATCTTGTCCCACTCCTTGCTGTAAGTCTTGATATTGACCGAAGTGAATACGGGTGCGCTCTGAACTTCGGGGGTGAGAAGGCGGATCTGAGTCTCTATGAACTGCTTGTTGTTGCTGTCATCGAGCTTTGCTGCTCCGTTCTGAAGACCCTCCAGAACAGCGGCCTTTACCGACTCGTTGCTGGGATCGCAAGCGAAGTTGGTGACACCGTTGATGGCGTATTCAATCTTGTTGTTGGCACCTTTTTCCGCACTCTGAAGCATTCCTACGAGCATTTCTACTGATGCAGGAGCTGACTTTGCGAGGTCGCTCATCTGTAACTTGAATGAGGCGGCGTTTTCGGCGGGCATCTGTGCGAGGACGTCACCTACGATAGTGTCGACTGCTCTATTGCGTGAGTCCTGGGCAAATACGGCTACTGACAATGTCAGGAAAGCCGCAAGAATAGTGATAAATCTTTTCATAATTCTTCCCTCCTATATTATAACAACTTGCCCCACTCGCCGCGCATAGGCTGGTTGACGAGCAGATTAGCTGCCGGATCATTGATGAATGTCTGGGTAGCAGGGTCAAAGTTGAGAGTCCTGTTCAGACGGAGGGCGCAAACGCCCATATTTACGATAGTTGCACTGTGGAAACCGTTGATTTCGTTGAGAGCGAAATTTTTGCGTGTCTTGACACAGTCCACAAAGTCTGTATTCTGAGGAGCAGGGTCGGGGAGCTCGTTGATGACATCCATAACATTGGGAATGGTACATTCGAAGCCCTGGAATACCTTGCCCTTGGGTCCCTCGATGTAGGGCACCTTGCCTTCAGACTCATAGCCCTGACCCTCGAGGATGATCTTGCATCCGTCAGCATAGGTATAGGTGATGCTTCTCCAGGTGCCGACTGCATCGGGATGCTGCTGGGGAGCGTCGATCTCGACCTTTACGGGGAAATCGTTGTCCTTGCCGAGAATGTACTGGACAGGGTCGATATAATGCTGACCCATATCTGCCAGACCGCCTCCGTCATAATCCCAGTAGCCGCGGAAGGTCTGGTGCGTACGGTGGAGATGGTAGGGCTTGTAGGGAGCAGGTCCGAGCCACATATCATAATCGAAATACTCGGGAACTGACTCGGGGATGAGGTTCTCCTTGCCTACCCAATAGAACTTCCAGGCGAAACCTGTCGCTCCTGAAATGCGCACTGTGAGAGGCCAGCCCAGAAGACCGCTGTCAACGAGCTTCTTGAGAGGCTCAACCTTTGTGCCGAGGCCATAGAAGGTGTCCTTGAAGCGGAACCAGGTGTTGAGCCTGAAAACGCGTCCGTTTCTCTTGATAGCCTCCATAACTCTCTTGCCTTCACCGATGGTCCTTGTCATAGGCTTTTCGCACCATACATCCTTGCCGGCGCGTGCCGCCTCACAGGACATAAGTCCGTGCCAGTGAGGAGGAGTGGCTACGTGCACGACGTCCACATTGGGATCGTGGATGAGGTCACGGAAATCGTGGTAGGTGGCCATCTCTCCGAATCCCTTGGTGCGTGCGAGCTCAACGGCTCCGTCCAGATGCTTCTGGTCAACATCGCAGAGCGCCACCAGTCTGTAGCTCTGGTCTGAAGTAAAATGGTAGGATGACTTGCCGATGCCGCCGGTACCGATGATACCCTTGGTCAGCTGGTCACTTGGGGCGATGATGCTGCTGTCCGTGCCCATCTTTCCGAATACTCGTCTCGGGAGGATGGTCAAGGCAGCAATCCCTACACCGCTTTTTTTGAGGAATGATCTTCTGCTTTGATCCATAGTATTAAAAATTATATGATATGCATATAGTTCACAATTGTACAAATTTACGAAAAATAGTTTGCTATATTTGTTTGCATTTTGAAAAGAAATGCGATTTTTTTTGAGATTTGCTAAACTTCGGGAAAATATGGAAAGAATAGTATTGCCTCAGGATTTTTCTGCTGAAGAGCGCGGACGCAGAGCGGAAGAGCTGTTTGTAAGTGGGTACAATTGCTGTCAGGCTGTGGCTCTGGCATTTGCCGATATCATCGAGGGCGCGCCTGAGCAGACGCTGAAAATCATCACCGCGGGATTCGGAGGTGGATTCGGGCGCCTCAGGGAGGTGTGCGGCGCGGTTTCGGGGATGACGGTGCTCGCGGGATTCATCCGCCCTGCCGCGGACCCCGGGGAGAAGGAGGCGAAGACGGCCAATTACGCACTTGTTCAGGACTTTGCCGGCAAATTCAAAGAGCAGAGGGGCAGCATCATTTGCCGGGAGCTTCTGGACCTGAGGATGGCGCACAAGGCGGAGTCACCGGAGCCTTCGGACCGCACCCCCGAGTATTACAAGACCAGGCCCTGTACTGTCAATGTGGGGGTCGCCGCGAGGATTGTAGCCAATACTCTTTTGGAAGAGGCCGGGAGAAAATAGGATACAAAACCTTGTTACATTGTATTGGAGGCTCGGGCTACCGGGCCTTGTTTTTGCATCTCTTTTTGTTTAATTTTGTAGGATTACATAATAAAGGAATATGGCAGAAGTAACAGGACGTATCTCCCAGATTATTGGCCCGGTAGTGGATGTCCATTTCGATGATATCCCCGAGTCCGATTTGCCCGCCATAAATGAAGCTCTTGAATTGACAAGACCATCAGGCGGAAATCTGGTAATTGAAGTGCAGCAGCATATAGGTGAGGATACCGTGCGTTGCGTGGCGATGGACTCGACGGACGGACTTCAGCGCGGCATCGCGGTCAGAAGGACAGGCTCTCCTATCTGTATGCCTGTCGGCGCCCAGATTCGTGGAAGGGTGATGAATGTCACCGGGGACGTAATCGACGGCCTGCATAGTCTCTCCAAGGATGGGGCTCTGCCCATCCATCGCGAGCCGCCCAAGTTCGAGGACCTCACCACCTCCAGCGAGGTGCTGTTTACCGGGATCAAGGTCATTGACTTGCTTGAGCCATATCTCAAGGGAGGAAAGATCGGACTGTTTGGAGGAGCGGGAGTCGGAAAGACCGTGCTCATCAAGGAGCTGATCAATAACATCGCCAAGAAGCACAACGGCTTCTCCGTATTTGCCGGAGTGGGCGAGCGTACCCGCGAGGGCAATGATCTCATCCGAGAAATGATTGAATCGGAGGTCATCAAGTACGGGGACGAGTTTGCAGAAGGTATGAAGGAGGGCAAATGGGATCTGTCGAAGGTGGACAATGAGCAGTTGAAAGAGTCCCAGGTCGCTCTTGTATTTGGACAGATGAACGAGCCCCCGGGAGCGAGAAGTTCCGTGGCCTTGTCCGGACTTACTCTCGCCGAGTCATTCAGGGACAGCGACAAGGGCGACGGCCCCAAGGACATTTTGTTCTTCATAGACAATATCTTCCGTTTCACTCAGGCCGGCTCTGAGGTCTCCGCTCTTCTGGGACGAATGCCTTCGGCCGTAGGATATCAGCCGACTCTGGCTACCGAGATGGGAAAGATGCAGGAGAGGATCACTTCCACAAAGGACGGCTCCATCACATCGGTTCAGGCTGTGTATGTGCCTGCCGATGACCTTACTGACCCTGCACCGGCAACTACCTTCTCCCACCTCGATGCTACTACCGTGCTGAGCCGAAAGATTGCCACTCTGGGCATTTACCCGGCAGTGGACCCTCTTGAGTCCACGTCCAGGATTCTCGACCCCAACATCGTGGGAGAGGAGCATTACCGTACGGCGCAGAGAGTGAAGCAGATACTACAGAAATACAACGAGCTTCAGGATATCATCGCCATTCTGGGAATGGATGAACTCTCCGAGGAAGACAAATTGACCGTCGGCAGGGCGAGGAAGGTCCAGAGATTCCTTTCTCAGCCATTTGCTGTTGCTCAAGCCTTTACGGGCTGCGTCGGTGTTATGGTAGAGATTGAGGATACCATCAGGGGCTTCAATATGATTCTTGATGGAGAAGTGGATTATCTGCCTGAGCAGGCTTTCCTCAATGTAGGCAAGATCGAGGACGCCATAAAGAAGGGTCAGAAGATCCTTGAGGCTGCTTCATAAGTTGTGTTATGTTGAAAGTGAGGATATTGACTCCCGAAGGAGAGGTTTTCAGCTGCGAGGACGCGACCGGCGTTTTTCTTCCCGGCAGCGTATGCCCCTTTGAAGTGCTTACCGGACACGACAAGATGATTTCTTCTCTCGTGGCCGGAGATGTACGTTGTGTGTTTGAGGACGGGACATCAAAATCCATAATGATCAAATCAGGATTTGTAGAAATAAAGGACAATCTGGTTTCAGTGTGCGCGGAGAGATGAAAGGGCTTATTAAATTGATAGTGGCAATGCTGGCGGCCTTGATCCCTGTGGGATTGGGCGCCCAGGACCTGGATATGCACGAGTATCTTTTCGGGCACATCGGGGACTCATATGAGTGGCATATCACTACTGTCAACTCCAAGCCGGTCAGCATCTACCTGCCGGTGATCCTCCACAGCAAGCATAGCGGATGGCACTGCTTCTCGTCCCGGCATATTGCCGAAGGGGAGAGCTATCAGGGCTTCGCCATCGACCCTGAAAAGGGGAAGCTGGTCGAGACACTCTCTGACGGGACCATATATAGACCTCTGGATATTTCTGTGACCAAGAATGTCCTCGGGCTCCTTATCAACAGCATCCTGCTTCTTGTCCTCGTGCTGAGTGCTGCGAGGTGGTACAGAAAGCACGATGCAATGCAGGAGGCTCCCAGAGGCTTTGCAGGAGCGATGGAAATGATGGTCTGTATGATAGAGGACGATGTGATCAAGGATTGCGTGGGGGCGGACTACAGGAGGTATTCCCCATATCTTCTCTCGGTGTTCTTCTTCATATTTATCAATAACCTGATGGGTATTGTCCCATTCTTCCCGGGCGGTGCGAACATTACGGGCAATATTGCAATCACGATGACCCTCGCGCTGTGCACATTCATTGCTGTGAATGTGTTTGGGAACAAGCATTATTGGAAGGATATCCTGTGGCCGGATGTGCCGGTATATCTCAAGGTCCCGATCCCGCTGATGCCCCTCATCGAGATAATCGGGATGTTTACCAAGCCATTCAGCTTGATGGTCAGACTCTTTGCCAATATTCTCGCCGGGCATATTATGCTGCTGGGAGTTGTGGCTGTGGTGTTTTTGACCGCGAAGCTTGGGACGGCTCTGAATGCGGGGCTGAGCGTCATCGCGGTATTTTTCGGAGTCTTTATGGATGTTTTGGAGCTGTTGGTGGCCTTCCTTCAGGCTTATGTGTTTACTATGCTCTCCAGCGTGTTTATCGGATTGAGCCGACAGCAGCCACAGGAATAATGAGAAGAGATAAACTAATTTAAATTATAAGTATTATGTTATTTGCAATGCTTCTTCAGGCAGCCGCAGGTGCTGCATTAGGTAAAGCTGGTGCCGCTATCGGAGCTGCCGTCGCAGCTTTCGCCGCAGCTTTCGGTATTGGAAAAATAGGTAAGACAGCTCTTGAATCAGGAGCCCGCCAGCCCGAGCAGGCAGGTCATTACAGAATGACTGCTATCATTGTCGGAGCCCTCATCGAGGGTGCCTGCCTTTTCGCAATCCTTGTTTGTCTGCTTGGTATTCTCTAAGGCGGTATGTCACTTATAACTCCTGATTTCGGACTGCTGTTCTGGATGACCCTCATCTTTGCCGTGGTGTTCTTTATCCTGGCGAAGTTTGGGTTCCCCGTCATCACCGATATGATTCAGGCCAGGGCGGACCGTATTGACCAGAGTATTCGTCTCGCCAAGGAGGCTGAGGCCGAGCTTGCTTCTTTGAAGGAGAGGCAGCAGCAGATTCTTGACGACGCGCAGCGGGAGCAGGTCCTGATTCAGATGGAAGGAGTGAGGCTCAAGGATGAGATGATTGCCAAGGCCAGAGCCGCGGCTGAAGAAGAATCAGCCCGCATCATCGAAAAGGCTAGGCGTCAGATTGCGGCCGAGCGTGATGAGGCAATCCGCCAGATACGTACGACCGTTGCCGGCCTTTCCATCGGAATCGCTGAAAAAGTGCTCAGAAAAAATCTGGACAATATTGATGCGCAGACAGAATATGTGGACCGTCTTGTCAATGAGATAAAGTCTTCTTCCTCTGAGAGTAACTGACAATAGAAGGATATGAATTCCTCGGTGGTAGCAGTCAGATATGCAAAGGCATTTCTTGAGTATGTGGCCTGGATGGGTCGCGAGGCTCAGGTGTGCGATGAAGTCTGTGCTATTCTGGACAGTCCCGACTCTATTTCCGAAAAGCAGCCGGGGCCTGAGATATCCAGACTGGTCTCGCTGCTCTTGGAAAGCGGAAGGGAGGATATCCTGAAATATGTGCTGCGTGATTTTGTCTCTCTGTATTATCAGAAGATGAAAATCAAGACGGGAGTGCTCAAGACGGCTGTCCCCATTCCTTCTCTTACTCAGAGAATGATTGATTTGGCCAGTGATGCGACTGGCTGTGATGTGAAATTACGCACTGAAATCGATCCCGATATTGTGGGAGGATTTGTTCTGACTCTGGATGGCGTCCGGCTGGATGCCAGTGTGTCCAGACAGATAGATCTGATCAGAAGGGATCTGGTGCTCAAGAACAAAAAGAAAGTATAATGGCGCAAACGATAAAGGCTAGTGAGATTTCCGAAATTCTCTTCAATAAGCTCAAGGGTATCAATACCTCTGTAGGACTTGACGAGATAGGAAGCGTCCTTCAGGTAAGTGACGGCGTTGTCCATATCTATGGTCTGAATAATGCCGAGGCCGGCGAACTGCTTGAGTTTGACAACGGCGTGATGGCCGTGGTGATGAACCTGGAGGAAGATAATGTCGGAGCCGTCCTCCTGGGACCCTCCGATAAGATCAAGGAGGGAATGAGTGTCAAGCGAACAGGCCGTATCGCATCAGTGATGGTTTCAGATGCGATGCTCGGAAGGGTCATCGATCCTCTCGGCAATCCTCTCGACGGACTGGGGGAGATTGAAGGCGACCTGGTTCAGATGCCTTTGGAAAGGAAGGCTCCGGGAGTCGTGTTCCGTCAGCCTGTGACCGAGCCTCTGCAGACAGGAATCAAGGCTATCGACGCTATGATTCCTATCGGAAGGGGACAGCGCGAGCTCATCATCGGTGACCGTCAGACAGGAAAGACTGCCATCGCCATCGATACTATTATTAATCAGAGAGAAGCCTGGCTCAAGGGCAGTCCTGTGTATTGTATCTATGTGGCCATAGGGCAGAAGGGCTCCACTATTGCCAATATTGTGGAGACTCTCAGGGAGAAGGGGGCGATGGATTATACAATAGTGGTGTCTTCCACTGCCGCGGATCCGGCCGCTCTGCAGTATTATGCCCCGTTTGCGGGAGCTGCAATCGGAGAATATTTCCGCGATACCGGGCGTCACGCCCTCGTTGTCTATGATGATCTTTCCAAGCAGGCTGTGGCATATAGGGAGGTGTCCCTGATACTGCGTCGCCCGTCCGGCCGAGAGGCTTATCCGGGAGACGTGTTCTACCTCCATTCAAGACTTCTGGAAAGGGCCGCGAAGATTATCTCCCAGCAGGAAGTGGCCGAGACTATGAATGACTTGCCGGAATCTCTGCAGGGCAAGGTCAAGGCCGGAGGCTCACTCACCGCGCTCCCTATTATCGAGACGCAGGCGGGCGACGTCTCAGCATATATTCCGACCAATGTGATTTCAATCACCGACGGACAGATATATCTCGAGCCCGGACTCTTCAATCAGGGCTTCCGACCTGCCATCAATGTGGGTATCTCCGTATCCCGAGTGGGAGGCTCCGCCCAGGTGAAGAGTATGAAGAAGGTGGCCGGGACATTGAAGATCGACCAGGCTCAGTACAATGAGCTCGAGGCGTTCTCGAAGTTTTCTTCCGATATGGACAAGGTCACCGCTATGACTCTGGACAGGGGAAGAAAGAACAATCAGTTGCTGATCCAGCCGCAATACTGTCCTGTCCCCCTCGGGGAGCAGGTCGCAATCCTGTATTGCGGGACACACTCTCTTCTTGCGGATATACCGGTATCCAAGGTAGGAGAATTCCAGTCCAGATTTCTCGACAGGATGAGGTCTTCCCATCAGGATGTCCTGGACAAACTGGCCGGAGGTGATCTGGCAGACGTGGATATTATTGAAAAAGAAGCCGGTATGGTTGTCTCTTCATTGATGGAATCGTAAGGGATGTCAAGTCTGAGGGAAATAAAAAGCCGCATATCTTCTGTCAAGGGCACTCTGAAGATCACCTCCGCGATGAAGATGGTCGCTTCGACCAAGTTGCGCAGGGCTCAGAAAGCTATTGAGAATATGACGCAATATAGGCAGGCCTTGAGGAGTATTCTTGTTTCCACTGGTCTGGATATGTCGCTCAGGGGTATTTATCCCGCTGACACGGACAATGCTTTGGTCGTAGCCGTCGCGTCCAACTCTTCTTTGTGCGGAGGGTTCAATATCAATGCGATAAAGGCGACAAAAGATGTTATCTCCAAGTTGGAAGCGGCGGGAAAGAAGGTTGACGTCTGGTCGATAGGACGTAAGATGTCCGAAGCGATGAGGCGCTTGGGCTATCCTTGCGGCGAGGATTTCTCCGCTTTGTGCGGGCAACCCGCTTATGATACGGCGGCTTCATTGGCGGACAGATTGATGGATCTTTACAAAGCGGGGGAGTATTCGAGCATTACCCTTGTTTATACCCACTTTGTGTCGGCATCCACGCAGAAAGTGATAAAGGAAGCGTATCTTCCCGCTGAATTTCTGGAGGAGATGATACTGGAAAGGGAAAAGCCTCAGGATTCTATCGGGGAGTTGAAACCTATCTTTGAGCCGGACAGGATAGCGCTGCTGGGCCAGCTGCTTCCCAAGGTTATGCGCCTGAAGATTTACTCTGTCCTTCTGGATTCTGTCGCTGCTGAACACGCTGCCCGCACCTTGGCTATGCAGGTCGCTACGGACAATGGAAATCAGATACTCCAGGACCTTACCCTTGAGTACAACAAGGGCCGTCAGCAGAAGATTACCAGCGAGATTCTGGATCTTATCGGAGGCCTTCAGGGTCAGTAATAACGAAAAAGCTGATCTCACGACCAGCTTATCCGATAATATTACTTAGCTTAATACTTATAAATCAAATGTTCGTTTTGGAGTTTATACCATAATCGTGCCAGAAATGAAAGCTATAACTAAAATATTTGTAATTTTTGTTGCGTTGGCCTTGATTGCCTGCACAAAAAGCGGGACGGATCCTACTCCCAGTCCCGAGCCTCAGCCGAGCGAAGATTATATCCCCAAACTGTATCTCAGGGCTCTGTATATGGATAATTATTATTATTGGTATAAAGAGGTGAAAGATCGCAATGCCGCTCTCGACCCGGAGGATTATGACATCTATGGTTTTTTCGATGCTATGCTCTACACTTCCGACCGCTGGAGCTGGATGTGTAGCGGGGACTACTATAGGTCTATCTCTTCGGGCGTAAGGACCGGTACCTGGGGCTTGTCTATCGGACAGGCTGCGGATATGGGGGATTATTCTCTGCGCGTGGCTTATATTTTCCCGTC
Source organism: Bacteroidales bacterium UBA1736 (assembly GCA_002315825.1). GTDB lineage: Bacteria > Bacteroidota > Bacteroidia > Bacteroidales > UBA932 > Cryptobacteroides. The sequence goes on from DCIC01000110.1 coordinate 23,198, forward strand.
CTCTCCTTTTGAGGAGTATGGAGTCACCAGAGGCGCACGTTTGGATGCAATTGGGGGGAAGGACATCACGGAGCCTATGACTGAGGATAAGATCGATATCTTTCTGGAAGAGTGGGAAAAGGATACCAACAGTTTTACCTTCACGCTTCTGGACGGGGAGCAGGTGAGTTTCACTGCTTCCAGGGTGGCCTCTCTCTCTATCAGGTCGTCCCTTGCCTGTGAGGTCATAACTCCGCAGGATTATACCGGTCTGGACGGGAATGTGGGCTATTTCCACTACCTTTCGTTTACAAAGAGTCTGGTCCAGGATATCACGGATGCTATGGATTATTTTATCAGCAACAATGTCAAGACTCTGATTCTGGATCTGAGGTATAACGGTGGAGGGGATTTTGTCGCAGCGCTCAAACTCGCCTCATATCTCGCCCCCAAGTCCGCTCAGGGGAAGGTGTTCGTCAAGACTGTCCACAACGATATTCTGTCTCAATATGACAGCGATGAGTTGATTCCGGCCAATGATAATCCTTTGCTGCCCGGGAAGCTGTATATTCTGACAGGCTCCGGTACCGCCTCCTGCAGTGAGGTTATGATCAATAGCCTTCTGCCCTATATGGGAGAGAATCTGCTTACTGTGGGCACTCAGACCTACGGCAAACCCAACGGGATGTATCTTCTTCCTTATCCTGTGTCCGATGCTGATTACGAAAAGTACAACAGCGGGGATTTCTCGACGTTGGAGTATGCGTTTCTTCCGATCAGTATGTACAACTTGAATTCTCTCGGAGAGCAGATTCCTAATGACGGATTTATCCCTGACTGTGCCTGTCCTGATGATGTGTGCCACGATTTCGGACTCGGGGAAGCAATGGTCGAGGCTTGTCTTTACCATATTGTCAATGGGAGTTTCCCTCCGGCCTATTCTTCGGGTGGGGCTACCAAGGTTTCGTCTCATCCTGAGTTGCAGCTCCCGAGGACCTGTGACGGGATGCCGGAAGGGGGATTGGCGATAAATGGAATTGCTCCCCGGTTGGCGCAGTAACTTACAGTTTTTAGTAGGGTAGTTGAGGGCCCCGCGTGCGTGTTTTCTTGTGTTAAGAGGCCGCCGCGGGGCCTCTTTGTTGGTGCTGGAGCTATCTATGCGGGTAGAAATGATCCGTTTAAGAAATATTTAAAAAAATTATTAAAATTTTTGAAAATTATGGTTTTTGAGTATTTCTTGAAATGGGGTTTCAGATTGTAATCTAAAAACGTTTTACCGCTTACGGATTGCGTCAAAATGGGCCGAAATTCGCGCATAACACGTTAATTTTCAACTCTTACGAGGTTTGCAAATAAGGAAAATAATGTGCAACTTTGACCCGTTGAAGGGTGAAATGGCTTCATTTCACTCCTTATTGAGATGAAACTAGTTTAATATTTATGTTTAATTAAAGGTTCAACAAATGAGAAAAATGAGGTTATTTTTCGCAGCGATGGCTTTGCTTGTATCGGCTCTGGCTTATGGTCAGAACATAACCGTTACAGGTACAGTTACAGACTCATCTAATGGTGAGCCGATTCCATTCGCTTCTATTCAGTTGAAAGGCACAATGACAGGTGCGAGCGCTGATGTAAATGGTGCTTACTCCATTTCCGTCCCTTCTGACGGTGTCATGGTATTCTCTTCAATCGGTTATGTGACCATTGAGGAGCAGGTGGCCGGGAAGGCTGTCCACAATGTGGCTCTTTCTCCCGACACACAGGCTCTTGAGGAGACCATCGTTGTGGCTTTCGGTACAGCAACAAAGAGCGCCTTCACAGGTTCTGCAGCAGTTGTCAATGATGAAACACTCGCCAAAAAGCAGGTTGCAAGTGTAACTAACGCTCTTGCAGGTGCTGTTGCCGGTGTACAGCTTACATCTTCAAACGGAGCTCCTGGCTCATCATCAACAATCCGTATCCGCGGTTTCAGCTCATTGAACGCAGGTATGAATCCTCTTATCATCGTTGATGGTGCTCCTTACAGCGGAGATATCGCAAATATCAACCAGGCCGATGTCGAGTCAATGACAGTCCTCAAGGATGCCGCTTCCAACGCACTTTACGGTGCCCGCGGTGCCAATGGTGTCATTATCATCACTACCAAGAAAGCTAAGTCAGGCGATGCTATTGTTACTTTCGATGCCAAGGTCGGTGTCAACACCAAGGCTCTCCAGCAGTACAACATCATTACAGACCCTGCAATGTATTATGAGAAGCACTATCAGGCTTTGACCAACTACTACACCAATTCTCAGGGCAAGACTGCTGACGAGGCTTGGGCTTTGGCCAACAAGTACATCACAGGCGACCAGGGTAATGGTGGTTTGGGTTATCAGATTTACACTCTTCCTGAAGGAGCTGCGCTCATCGGAAAGAATGGAAAGCTCAATCCTAATGCAAGACTTGGAAACTATGTAAACTACAAGGGTGAGGATTATCTCGTTACCCCCGATGATTGGTCAAATATCGGCTACCGCGCAGGTAAGCGTCAGGAGTACAACCTCTCTATCGCAGGAAGCAATGAAAAGTCTTCATTCTACGCTTCTATCGGTTACCTCAATAACGAGGGTATCACTGAGAACTCTGATCTCGAGCGTTTCACCGCTCGTTTGAGAGCTGACTACCGTGCAAAGAAGTGGTTGAAAGTGGGTGGAAACATGAACTACACACGTTTCAACGGCAACTCTCTCGGCAACAACGGTTCATCAGGATCATCAGGTAACATCTGGGCGTTTACATCACAGATGGCTCCTATCTATCCTGCATATATCCGCAACACTGACGGTACCATCAAGGTTGATGGCAACGGTATCAAGGTTATGGACTACGGTAACGGTAAGAACGCCGGTTTCTCCCGTCCTTTCATCTCTGACGCCAACCCTATTCAGGATAACAAGCTCAATACACGTAACTCTGAGGGTAATGCTTTGACCGCAAACGGTTTTGCAGATTTCACCTTCGCTCCCGGTCTTGTTCTCACAATCAACGGAACAATGAACTTGGATGAGACTCGTGGAACAACAGTTCTCAACCCTTACTATGGTCAGTTCGATACCACAGGCGGTACAGTTGAGAAGTCTCACGGCCGTAGCTTCGACTACAACTTCCAGCAGTTGCTCAACTACTCAAAGACCTTCGCTGATGTTCACCATATGAACATCCTCCTCGGTCACGAGTACTACAACAGCAGATACTATGTACTCGGTGCATCCAAGTCAAAGATGTTCAGCCAGGAAAACAAGGAGCTCAGCGGAGCTGTTGTTGACGGCCAGGGCGCTTACTCTTATATGACTGAATACAACAATGAGGGTTACTTCCTCCGTGCTGAGTATGACTATGATAACAGAATCTTCGGTTCCGGATCAATCCGTCGCGATGCATCTTCACGTTTCGATCCCAATTACCGTTGGGGTACATTCTGGAGCGTCGGTGCAGCTTGGATTTTGAGCCGTGAGAACTGGTTCAATGCATCTTGGGTTGACGAGTTGAAAGCTAAGGCTTCCATCGGTTCTCAGGGTAACGATAACATCGGTAACTACAGATATACCGACCTCTTCGACATCACAAACTCTTCAGGATCAATCGGTACTTCATTCGCAAGCAAGGGTACAAGAGACATCACTTGGGAGACTAACACCAACTTCAACGTCGGTGCTGAGTTCGGATTCTTCCACAGACTTACCGGTAGCCTCGAGTACTTCAAGCGTTACACTTCCGATATGCTCTTCTCTTTCTCAGTAGCACCTTCACTCGGTTATTCAAGCTACTATGACAACGTAGGAGACCTTTACAATGAGGGTCTTGAGCTCGAGCTCAACTACAACATCATCAATAAGAAGAACCTCCAGTGGGATGTCAATCTCAACGCTACAACACTGAAGAACCGCATCACCAAGCTTCACGATGACAAGAAGATTTCTTCTCGTTACGATGCAAGCGGAAAGGAGTACAAGGGTTATGATTCAGGTAGCTTCTTCGTAACAGAAGGCGTTTCAATGTACACTTGGAACCTTAAGGAGTATGCAGGTGTAAATGCTGAAACCGGAGAGTCTATGTGGTACAAGAACATCAAGGACGAGGCTGGAAACGTTACCGGTAGAGAGACTACTACAACATACGCAGACGCTGACTACTATGTAACAGGCAAGACTTCTATTCCTGATCTCTATGGTGGTTTCGGTACAAACCTTCAGGTGTACGGATTTGACTTCTCAGTCAACTTCTCATACCAGCTCGGCGGATATCAGTATGATGGGACTTATGCTTCATTCATGGCTTCTCCTACTGGATCCAACACCGGTTACAACTTCCACGTTGATACATTTGACTGTTGGACACCCAGCAACACTTCATCCAACATTCCTCGTTGGCAGTTCGGTGACACCTACAGCGCAAGCTCATCAACTCGCTTCCTTACCAAGTCAAGCTACCTCAATATCGAGGCTATCAACCTTGGTTACACCTTCCCTACCAAGTGGACTTCAAAGGCCCTCATCAATTCACTCAGAATTTATGTAGCAGCCAACAACGTTTGGTACTGGTCAGCACGCCGTGGATTCGATCCTCGTCAGAGCTTCTCATCAACGACTAATGCTACTAACTACTCTCCTATGAGAACTGTATCTGGTGGTGTTACTTTCAAGTTCTAATCACTTAACGGTTCAGTAACTACAAATGAATATGATTATGAATAACATAACGAAGTTTATATCAGTACTTGCGGTGTCCGCAGTGACACTTTCAGCTTGTATCAAGGAGACCTTCCCGATGAGCGACAGCGCTACATCGGAGCAGATCGGTGCTTCAGCCAGTGCTTTGCAGGCTTCTGTAAATGGTGTGCCCGCTCAGATGTGTCAGAGTTATCTCGTATATGGTTCCCAGACTCACGAGACCGATATGGCATTCCCTCAGTTTATGATGGCCTATACCGAGTTGCTCGGAGACTTCTTCCCTCTCGGTTCTAACTCAGGTTATGACTGGTATCGTAACTACAATACATTCGACCGTTCTTTCGGTGACGATTCGTATTTTGCTTTCCTTCCCTGGTTCACTTGCTACCAGTTCATCAAGAGTGCAAACGACATCATCGGTGCAGTTGACCTCGAGTCAGAGTCAACAACTGCAGCCCTCAAGGCTTACGCCGGTATGGCTTATGCAACACGTGCTTTCGACTACTACCTCCTTACTATTATGTATGAGCCTGTAGAGAACATCTACACAGACATCAGTTCTGTAAAGGGTCTTACTGTTCCTAAGGTAACATTCGAGACAGACGCTGAGGCAGCAAAGAACAATCCCCGTATGACTCACAAAGAGTGTATCGACTTTATGATTTCTGACCTTGAGAAAGCTGAGGAGTGTCTTTCAGGTTTCTCTCAGACCAGCAAACTTCTCCCTAGCCTTGCAGTTGTGTATGGTATCAGGGCAAAGGTACATATGTGGGACGAGGACTATGCAAATGCTGCAAAGTACGCACGTCTTGCAATCGATACTTTCGGCGGTACTCCTGTAACCGAGACTCAGTGGCTCGACCTTGCTACAGGTTTCAATACAGCCAACCAGGCTTGGATGTGGAATCTCCACTATTCAGCTGAGACAATGGGTAACCTCTGTAACTACATCGGTTGGGCATCAGGTGAGGCCGACTGGGGATATGCATCTCTTACTCGTCCTTCTATCGACAAGTCTCTCTATGACAAGATTTCTGCGACTGACTTCCGTAAATACACCTTCCTTGATCCCGCCAAGTATGATTTCTACAACTATCAGACTGTTCGTGACGAGGCTTACATCGAGGATGCTCCCGCTTGTCTTTCTCTCAAGTTCCGTTGCGGTGGCAAGGATTGGGAAAACTACACTGTAGGTGCAGCTGTTGATGTTCCTGTTATGCGCGTTGAGGAAATGTACCTTATCGAGGCTGAGGCCGTAGGTATGTCTCAGGGTCTTGCACAGGGTACAACTCTTCTCAACTCATTTATGCAGAACCACCGTCAGAAGGACTACAGCTGCCAGGCTACAAATCTTCGCGATTTCCAGCTTGAGGTTCTTACTCAGGAGAGAATCGAGTTCTGGGGTGAAGGCTGGGGCTTCCCTAACGCAAAGCGTATCAAACCTGACGTTATCCAGAACTACGAAGGAACAAATGCTCCCGCAGCTATCTTCCAGATCAACTGTAAGGGCATCAAACCTAACTGGAACTTTGTAATTCCTAAGTCTGAGGTACAGGCCAATTCAGCTCTTGATGGAAAGAACAATCCTAATCCTACCGGAACTGTTAAGATCAGGCCTACGCCTATCGGTACTTTTGCTGAGGGTTCATATTAATAGTTAGACGATTATGAAGACAATCAATAAATTTTTCAACGTGCTTTTCGCAGCAGCTTTGGTAATGGGCACAAGTGCCTGTATCAAGGAGGCTCCCGAATATAAGCCGGCTGATGTCCCTACCACTGCAGAGGTTTACTTCTCTTCTCAGTTGGCTTCAGCCTATACACTGAAGGATGGCCAGAATTACTTCCTGGTAACCATCAATCGTGCTACTACTACAGCTGCATACGCCGCTTCTATCTCTTCTGACGCTGATCCTCTCTTCACTATTCCCGCAACAGTGAATTTTGAGGCCGGTATGAGTTCAGCACCTATCAAGATCTCTTTCGATCCCAAGGCTATCACCGCCGGTGTTGACTATAAGTTTACCATTACTGCAACTTCTGAGGCCTCTCAGTATGGCAATTCTTCATATTCATTCACAGCAAAGCTCCCCGCAGCTGAGTCTTGGAAAGCATATTCAGGTGGCACAACACCTGCTTTCTACGAGGCATATATGAATATGTACAACACAAGCATCGATCCTCACATCTTCGATTGCTACGTGGAGAAGTTCCCTGGAAAGGAGATCTACCGTATTGTCAATCCTATGAGTGTAAAGGTTGTCAATGGTAAGAAGTATCAAAATCCTTACTACGATGAGACCGGTGCTGGAGACGGTATCTGGCCCGATGAGTTCCTCAGCAAGGATGACTACTACATCTATATCGATATGGATGGTGAGTACTACAAGGAGGATACAGGTAAGGACCTTCCCGCAGGAAGCGTATATATCGCTTATTCTCCTCTCAACTTCGCGTGGAGCTATGGCGAGTTTGCTATGATGAGTGCAGCCGGAAGCCCTGCTATGGTTGAGAAGTACTCTATCGCTAATCCTCTTGGAAAATACGATGCTTCGAAGAAGTGCGTTGATTTCGGTGATGTATTCCTCCTTATGGGCGGCTCAGTTTATGGCTGGTCATCGGATTCAGGTTCACCTACCTCTAAGTTGTATTTCGACAAGAATTTGATGGTTGAGGACTACAATACCTATAAGACAAAGGCTTGGGCTGAGGCTTATGCAAAGTCAACTCTTATGGAGGTTAGTGGCAATGTAAGTGTACGCACTTATGTTGACGAGAAGGCCGGAGCTACTATCTATCAGATTCCTGATTATTTCTCAACTGGACAGGGTCTTGCATTCTACGGACCTAATGTTGACGCTCTCGTAGATGGCGCTGAGCTTTCTGACGTGGCCAACGAGCAGTTTATGGGTAAGTTGTTCGGAACTGATCTTTATTGCACAGTCAACGGTGGTAATGTTTCTATTCCTGCCGGTGGTCTGCCTATATTCACTGTTACCGTCAATGTTTATGCAAAGGTAAATGGTGAGAAGGTGCTTGACTATGGTAAGTTTGTTGAGACATTCTCTGTAACCTCAATTATCGAGCAGTACACAATGCTTGATCTCGTTCCTGCTAAGAAGGAAGACTTCTATGGTGAGTATGAGTACAAGTGCAATATGTATGGAAAGGACGGCGTTCAGTATCCTACCAACCTCATCACTATCGAGGATGCAGGTCAGGACGAGGAAGGTATAGAATTGCTTTCTATCTCTGGTCTTGGCGGTGGCAAGTTTGATGATAAGCTTATCGCTATGTACGATGAGTCGGGAGTATTTGCTATCGCTCCTCAGCAGCTTGAGGGTACTTATGCCGGTTTTGACATTATGGTTTATCCATTCTCATCAGAGGAATTGTATTACACTACAGAATATCCTCTCGTTGGTGGTATGACCAATACCGGAAGACTTGCATTGGTTCCTTTCTATACAACCAGCTTCAATGGACTTTATTTCTACGCAGTTGGTTATGGTGGAATTGCTATCAATTCTAACTACATCCTCTGGCCTGCTGCTTCTGATGCTCAGAGTGTACCTTCTGTTGGTGCTCTCCAGCCTATACCTCAGCCCGCTCCTGGCGTAGTTGCAGAGCGTCCTGTTGTAGAGCGTGAGTTCAACTTCAGCGCTGGTAACAAGACAACTCAGTCTGAAAAGGTTAATAAGAGTAATGGTCCTGCAAAGGTTGCTAATCTCTTCTAAGCCTACAAGACGAACTTAACATTTTTTCCCAATCAGGGCTGGCCATTTCGGTCAGCCCTTTTTTTCATAATTGAGGCGCTGATATGGAGAAAGTCACTGTTTTTTCAGCGAAGCCGCAGATTGCACGCTTTCGCTTCGTTTCCCTTCGAATCGGTCAAGTGCGAGTAGGCTTGCGAGCACTTGACCTCTGTAATGGAAAAGGAGTTTTCCTCGACAGAGCGAGGTGAGCCTTTGAGGCGAGCTCGCCGCTGCTCTGGCGGGAGAAAACTCCTTGCCAATGTCATCACCAGGCTCATCACTCGTTCCCGAAACCTCTTTCTCCACCGTCTTCATCGTCTCCACCGTCCCCATCGTCTCCACCGTCTTCATTGTCTCCATTGTCTCCATCGTCTTCACTGTCTTCACCGTCTTCACTGTCTTCGCCGTCTGCACCGTCTCCATCGTCTCCACCGTCTTCATTGTCTCCATTGTCTCCATTGTCTCCACCGTCTCCATCGTCTTCACTGTCTTCATCGTCTCCACCGTCTGCACCGTCTTCTCCGGCATAGCCGGCCAGTTCGGGGCCACCCCCCACCTCGCCTGTCGAGAAGTTGCGCTGGGAGTTTTCCATATCGGTCTCGTCATTCCAAAGACACCATTCCTCAAGAGATAATACCTTGAAAGGACTGTTTGTTTGCCAGGGAAACAAACACGACCCATACCCAGAGGTATGTGTGAATGGTGTAGTTGTTTGTCTACCCCTTTTAGTGGGGTAAACAAACAAGGAGTGGCAATGTGGCTCCTTCTAGGACTGCCGGCTGTTTGTTTCCTTGGCAAAACTGTGATAATAATTGCTGGTGGGAACGATTAGGGATGGGGGATGGAGTGTTTATGACCCAGTTCTCTTCCAGATGCGGATTAGAATTGGTGACTGCTTGGGCTACATAGCTACTTCTCGTATATCATTATCGATATTTTTTCCATAATTGAGGCGCTGATATGGAGAAAAGCCAATGAAATCAAGGATTATTCCATAATCAAGAACTTAGGATGGAGAAATGCGATCAAAAGAGGGATTTTTTCCATAATTGAGGTGCCAAGATGGAGAAAGTCAATGATGTTCAGCTATTTCTCCATAATCCATAGCCCAGGATGGAAAAAAGGTGGGAAATCAAGCTGTTTCTCCATCCTGACTTCCCGATTATGGAGAAAAGTGAGGTGCTAAAATAGAGTGAACGGAGATTTACCGACAGTCAGAGATGAAAAATTAAACTTATCATCGGCAAGAGCATTCTTTTGATACTGAAGCGGACTCAGACCCTCGTGAGTTTTAAAAAACTTTCCAAAGAAACCTTGATTCGCAAAATGGAGCATATCAGAGACTTCCTGGACACTATAATCCCTGCGCGAAAGAAGCTCGCGAGCCTCGATCATAACGAAATCACTAATCCACTGGTGAGCAGTATATCCGCTCTCATTCTTAACAGCGAGCGACAAGTGTTTGACTGAAACACATTGAAGATTTGCATAATAATCAAGTTTCCTGTATTCACGAAAATGCTCACTGACGTGGGATAGGAAATTCATAAATATCTGATTCTGCCGTGTGGATACGCTTTTACGATCATTGCCTTGAATACGGACGTGCGCAAGAAGGATGAAAAACATTGCAATATCAAATGCCTGACTGATTTCATTCCTGAATACGTATTCCCGTCCGGATACCGTCGCCATATTCTTATAAAGGGATATTACGTCCATCCTCTCATATTCAGTCATTTCAAAAGAAGGAACATCCCTGAAGTGCCTGTAGAAGACCATAAGATTGGTGATTGAAGAAGACGCAAGGTGAAGTGCGTTGGTTTTTGTCGTATATATAGCAAGACGGCAGTCATCTGAGGCGGAGAGAAAATTACAGAATGAATCCTTAACAAGCAGACATATAGAGTCTTTGCCACAGAAATGAATGCCGGAACTGTTTTTGAAAGAATATTCGCCACAGACACAGATTATTACGAGATGTGCCCGAAGAAGAACGATATCAGTTTCATCTGAAATGATTTCGATTTTGGATGAACCATCAAGATTATCCATAAATAGCATTTCATCAGAATTATCTGTAATGCTTCTCGCAATTATTGAAAGATTAATGTTGGCCATACGCAAAAATAAGTGTTTTTGACCAATATCAGTGGGATAATGACCCATATTTAATAGAATATAGACATAACTTTGCAATCGCATATTTGAATATGAACAAGATTCGACGCCTCTTTACTATAATTGGACTGTTCCTGCTTTCATTCCAGATTATGGCCGCTACGGATTTCTCGTATGCGGACAAGATGTTCATTAAACAATGCAACTATCTGGCAGCCAGAAATACGCTTGATTCTCTCCGGAACATCGTGTCGGGAGCGGAAGACAGGTCAGAACTGCTGTGGCGCCTGTCCAGAGTTTACCTTGTGCTTGGAGAGCAGGAGAAAGACCGGACCATTAAACATTCAATGTATTCAAAAGGCGAGAGTTACGCCCAAGAAGCCATTGACCTGAACCCGAAAAACCCTTACGCATATATGTGGCACTGTGCTTCCGTTGGTCGAAATTGTCAGCTGAAGCCACTGATGGAGCAGGCAAAATCCGTCCCGATAATGATCAATGACCTGACCATTATTTTGAACGATCTTTCCAGAACGGACATTTCAGAGGCCTGGCAAGCTCTTGCAGAGATATATTTTCATCACCCATTCAAATCAAACGACTGCGCGATAAATTTTATGCGCAAGGCTATATCTGAAATCCCTGCTGACGAATTACGGCTTTCCAGCTATATTTTTCTGTCTGATATGCTCGTAAAACGGGACTGGAGCGCTGAAAAAAGAAAGAAAGGTGCACAGATTTCCAAAAAATCTTTTGACGCGGCAAAAGACAATATAGAAAAATATTCTTTTTCGGATTGCAGGCAAACCGGAATTGGGAGCTGTTCTGACAGAGAGGAGGCAGTCTCTCTACTGTTGTCAGCATCGACGCTCTATAAGTCAGCAAAATTCCATAGCCCAAACGATATTAAAGACTATGAGAAATTGAAAAATAAGTTAAACGAAATAAAAAGATGATGGACAAGAGACTATATGAGTTCAATCCTTCTCAGGATGTCGTCAATCTTCAGACAAAATATACCCTTTTCAAAAGGGTGGAGAATATCCTCTTCAAACTGAGTTTTGAGGAAGGCTTCGACAGGTCAAAAATGACGGAGGCTATTGACAAACTCTACGAGAGGAATGATAGTCTGAGAATACGTTTCACCAAAAAGAACGGGAAGACCTTACAGTATTTCGAGGACTCACGCCATATCGAAGATATTCCTGAACGCGTATTTAAGACGTGGAAAGATCAGGACAAATTCTATAAACGTTTCCGCCGGAAGAAAAACGATTGTTTTAAAGGGGTCGTTCTGAAAGCGGTTTATGCTGTCAATCCATCGGGAACCGAGGAAATATATTTTAAAATCAGCCATTTTGTTGCAGACACTTATGGAATAGGCGTTATTGTCAGTGACCTTCTCGCAATTTACAAATCCTTGCTGGAAGGTACACCGATGCCACCCGTTCCGGGCAGTTTCGAGAATGTACTGTCGAAGGAAATGGAATACAAGGATAATGCAGAGCTGAAATCCAGAGACGAGGAGTACTTCAAGAATTATTATGAAGTAAGGCATAATGAAGCGCCTATGTACTGTGGAGTACACGGCAGCAGCAGCGACGAATGGCTGAAAGTCAAGAATAAGGGTCAGTTTGCTATGCCCTATTATTTCGTGAAATGTGATACCGAAGGTATGCGTTTCGCCATACCGGCAATATTGGGGAAAGAGGCCGCACAATGGTGTGAGAATCACAACGTTTCACTATCGGCATTTTTCTTCTACACATTCGCCCTGTCAACATCGCTGATCAACGGGAAGGCGGCTCACTTGAATCCTCTGATGCTTCTGGATTGCCGCGGAACCCTGGCAGAAAGGAAGGCCGCAGGCACAAAGGTTCAGGCGCTGAGCGTTTATACCACAATAGACTACAATAAATCATTCGTAGAAAACATCAATTCTGCATACGAAGAACAGCAGGAACTATATAAACACACTAGGCTTACATATCTGGATGTTGAAGCTATACAACACAGGGTCTGGGGGCATTCTATGTTGAGTTCGACTTACGGTTTCACCTATTCATTCATATCAATGAAAATGCCGGACGGAGTACGAATGCAGGTATTGAGCAATGGCAAATGTTCGCTTACGGCATATGTCGCCCTTATGTTCAATCCTGAGACATTCAATATTGATGTTCTCTACGACGTGCAGACTATGCTGACGACCCCGGCTGTTCTTGCAGATTTTCACAACACTTATTTACGAGTCATAGAGAAAGTGCTGTCCGATTCAGACAGTGCCTTGAATAATATTTTCTAAAAACAACAATGGAATTTCTTTCAGAAAGACAGATGCAAGCAAAGTCCTTACTCAAGGACGGAGACTATACGAGCATTAGGGAGATTCTCGAAAGACTGGTGGAATATGTCCCTGACAATAAGATTCTTGCTGAATTAGATAAAAACAAGCAGATTGTCACATATTCCTCTACGGAGCTATTCGAGGAGGTGATGAATCTGGGGGACGGACTCATTGCATCGGGATTGTCAGGAAAGCATATCGCGATTGTCGCAGACAATTCCTGCAGATATATTATGGCGGACATTTGTATCTCATCGGGAGTTGGAGTTGTGACGCCCATTGATGTGGATGCGCCGCCGGAGCTGTTGGCAACCCTTCTGCAGAAATGCGATGCGGACGCAGTCCTGTGTTCATCACGGTGCCTGAACAAAGTCCGGACAATACAAGACAACTGCCCGGGATTGAAAACAGTGATAACAATTGACAACAAAGAAGACGGAGCATTGTTTTATGAAGATATTGTTGCGCTTGGACAATCCAATAAAGAGAAGAGCATATTCAGAAACCTGAAACTTGACATAGATGCACCTGCAAAGATTCTGTTCACAAGCGGAACCACAGGAGCAAACAAGGGAGTGGTTCTTTCAAATTCAAATCTCGCGGCGAACGCGCTGAACTGTATGGACGCCATCAGGGCAGAAGAAGGAAACACTTCAATGAGTATTCTTCCGATGCATCACGCCACTGAAATCAACACACACATAATGTGCAGAATAGCTGCCGGAAGACTTACCTATATAAACGACAGTATAAGGAATATGATGACGAATATTAGGATATTCAAACCTGATACAATCACCATCGTTCCTATGATAGCCAACTCTTTCTACAAAGGAATCTGGTCAAGCGCAGAGAAACAGGGGAAGGGGAAAAAGTTAAAGAAGGGAATAATAATATCAAATCTCCTGAGGAAATTCGGCATAGACAAGACTCACGAAATGTTTTCCGACCTGTATCAGCCTTTCGGCGGAAGATTGAATATGATAGTATGTGGCGGAGCGATGCTTAACCCCAACGTTGTCAAGGGAATGAATGACCTCGGAATCAGGATGGAGAACGGTTACGGCATTACAGAATGTGGACCACTCATTTCAATAAACGCAGATCCTCTTGATGAGTATAGAAGCGTAGGAAAGCCCTGCCCGGGACTTGAAATCAAAATCAACAGTCCCAATCCTCAAGGGGTCGGAGAGCTGTGCATCCGTGGCAAAAGCGTTTCCAAAGGGTATTATAAGGATCCCGAAGCGACAGCAAAGGCTTTTGACTCGGATGGATATTTTCATACTGGAGACATTGCATATTGTGACAAGAAGGGGCGTATTATACTGACCGGCAGGAAGAAAAACACAATAGTATTGGAAAACGGGAAAAACGTATGCCCGGAAGAAATTGAAAACATATTGGAGATTAATCTTCCCTATGCAAATGACATTGTGGTCTATCAGGCAGAGACAAAGGCCGGAAGCAACTGTAAAGTGCTATGTGCCGGCATCTATATTCAAGATGAAGTCAAACGTGCGGCCAAGGATGAAATAGTCAAAGATTTGCAGGCCGTAAACAGGAAGCTTCCGGGCTACAAAGCTGTTGAATTCCTTGAACTGCCACAGGCCGAATACCCCAAGACATCATCAAGAAAAATAATCCGCAGCACACTTCCGACAGTATGCTCAGACGCGGGGATAAAACTTTGAGAAATGGATATCAGAAGTGAAATACTCGACATCTTGTCGGATTATATCGATCTGCCTGCAGAGGAAATCGACTTCAAGCAACCGATGAAAATGGCGGCAGGAATCAACTCTTTCATATTCTTGAGTATGCTCTCAGCAATGGAAGAAAGATTCAGTATTACAATTCCGAACGAGAAATTGATTGAATTCAAGACCTTGGAAGACGTCGAAAGATTTATCGCCGAATCCAAAAAATAAGGCCACCCTCCCTAAAACTGCAAATGTCGTTTTTTTGTAAACGCACATAGCCAATACCGGCTACCAGATGGCACCTCGTGCCGACCAAGCCCTTCAAAAGTGCTTACTATTTCTATTCTAACACAGAGCCTAGCACCTGGGCCCTCATACACAGGGTTTTGCACCGGACCCTGTCAATAATAGAAGACGGGGTTCACCGAATGCTTAATTTGGTAGACGTGCTCCTCAAGAAGCTTTTGGATGAGTGCGAAATAATGGTTTCGGGGTATAAAATTCCCCGATAGCTATTGCTACCGGGGAACTTTATCTTTAATCTATTTCAGTGGGTAGATGTAAGCTACTCTACTATTTCTTGTTTTGAGATGCTTGTAGCACTAATCCCAAAAGTGATTTTGGTTTTTGAACCATCATTACACTTGAACGTTATTGATCTAGTCCTTGAATTAGAAAATTTAATATAGACTGTGGAAAGATTATAGTCTGAATCCTTTCCAATTTCATCGCCATTCTTTGATTTTTTAACTTTTTCAATACCTTCGCTAGCAGTATATTGCCAATTCGTTGATGGTTCAAATTTAACCGTGTATTTAAAATAATTACCATCCTGACTATTATTGTTAATTAGTACTACCGGGCGGTTCCTGGTGACGGTTATTTCGGTTTCTGTCTCATCATCGTTTCCGGCTTTGAGGACAATCTTTCCACTTGGAGCCTTGCTTGGCCACCCGTCAGTGAAATCAAACTTATTGGCGACTGCAAGTTCGAGCTTATTCTCATTCTTTGTTGGATCTGAATCCCAGAATGAGCTTGGAGAGCTCTTCACGCTCCAATCCGCTCCGCCATTAGCTTGTGTTACAGTCAAATCGAGAAGCTTGGTTGTCGATACTGCTTCTGTCCAAGTATCTCCATTTTTATACTTCTTTCCATTGGCGCTGATTGTGATAGGAGAAGGTGATACATCCGTAATGGCCATACCATCTGTCTGTGTGACGGTGAAGCTTGTCTCCTCTCCGGTCGCGGATGTGAAGGTAACAGTACCTTCCCTTGTGGCTTTCCCGGTGTTGGGAGTTACGGAGAGAATAACCTTGTTCTTGTCCGGTTCAGTGTCGCCCTTTCTAGCGGCACTAAGCCAAGAGTCACCTGAGGTTACCTCAAATTTCCAATCCTTTCCCGTAACTTCCTCATTAACGCTGACGCTCACTTCTTTTTGAGCCTCTTGATAATTTGTGTTCCAGGAAGTTGGGTTAAGAGTCAATGTCTGAGTCAATGCGCCTTGAGTTACCACAAAGTCTGTTGTCTTGCCGGTTGCAGATTTGAATTGTACTGTTCCGGTCCTTCCTTTTTCAGTATCTGTGTTCTTGGTGACACTTACAGTGACTTTGTTTTCATTACCTAGGCCTTCCTTCTTTTTTGCACTCAACCAATCTGTATCTTCCCCGACAACTTCAAATGACCAAGTCTTTCCTTGTATATCGATGTCCTTTGAAACAGTTACATCTTTCGAACCTGCCTGGTAGTCAGGGCTCCAGGAAGTAGGGTTAAGTGTAATGGTCTGGATGATAGGATTCTGGGTCACGGTATAATCCTCACTGCTTCCTGACGAAGTGGTGAATGTGATGATAGCGGTCCTTGCCTCGGATCCAGTATTCTGAGATTTTGCCTTTACCTTAAGTTGCTGGCCACTGCCATTCTTTTCTGCTGAGAGCCAGTCGCTGCCTTCTTTAATTGTCCAACTCCAGGTCTCTCCCTGAGGCTTAGGATCTATTGTTGGAGTTATTCTGTTTTTATTATCATAATACTGTGTATCGTTATAAGCCAGAGTCAAGGTCTCCGGACTGAAGGTGATGGTCTGGTTGAGGGCGGCCTGGGTTACGCTGACCTGATAGTCGTTGCAGGTGTATCCTGTATTGGAGGTCAGAACAAGGGTGCCATTTTTCTCCTTTGCTTCCTTTCCGACGTTCTTGTCTGCTGAGATCTCAAGGTAAACGCCATCGGCGGTTGTAACAGGATAGTTGACTTTAATCCACTTGCTATCATCATTTAAATGCGCAACGCTCCAGTTGTTACCTGAATTCTCGGGGCTTACTGTAACTTTCACTCTTTGGGCTGTGCCCTTTGCATCAAGCTCGACAGATGTAGGCGTGATAGTCAATGTCTGGTCCTCATCGAGCTGAGAAGCGACGATGGTAGCTTCTACTCCTGTTTTGGAAACAAGCTTGAATGAAGTGCTGCGGCTATCGCCCTTGGTCATAGCCTGGGCGGTGACAGTGAGCTTGCCTGACGAGCTTCTTTCGCTCTCGTCGATGCTGAGCCAGTCTGACATACCGGTAGTGCTGACAGACCAGGTATTGCCTCCAAGGCTTGTCTCTACCTCGATGGAGTGAGAAAGGCTGCTTCCTGACTTGAGGAAGTTCATATACCTCTTGCCCTGAGTATCGGGAGTAAGCTCTAC
Organism: Bacteroidales bacterium UBA1736; assembly: GCA_002315825.1. Taxonomy (GTDB): domain Bacteria; phylum Bacteroidota; class Bacteroidia; order Bacteroidales; family UBA932; genus Cryptobacteroides. Next base: position 40,492 of record DCIC01000110.1, read on the forward strand.
ACCGTCACAATAAATCTTATCGAATTTCTGTTCGCCCGGCTTCTGGGTAGCAGTCATAACGACTTTCTCCTCGCGTTTCCCACTCGTAAACGTGAATATAATGTTGCCGGTCTTCTTTTCGTATGTTTCGTTTGCAGATTTTGTTTTAAATGTAACTTTTGTATAATCCTTAGATATTTCTTCCTTTACAGGAGTTTCGAGCCAGTCAGGTGCTGTGATAGCAATATCTTTTGGCTTTGCACCTGTCACATATACATACTTTGTATCACCCTTGGTGTTTTCGAACTCAAGTTCTGAAGTCGGATCGACAATAATGCTTGATATTGAAAGAGGAATAAACTTGCTTGTAAACTCAAGAGCGGCAGTCGAAGCTGTCTTGGCAATGTTTACAAACAGAGCTGCACTTGCTCCATTTTTCAAGGTAGTGAGCAGGTTGTCTGAAGGATTATTGATGGTAGCAGTAACATTAAGCTGTCCAGAGGCACTTCCTTCCATATTAATAGAATCGAAGGCTGTGCCGATATCTGCCTTGCTGGGGGTGGATAACCACCTCATACTACAGTTGGTCGTGTTGTTTGCGAGCACTGTGGCAAGCGCTGCAGGTCTGACAACAAAGGTGAAATATCCGGAATAATTACCGCTGCTGTTTTTGCTCAGCAATACAGAACCGTCGCTGAATGTCGGAACATAAGCGATGCTCTGGAAATTCTTGACAAGCAACTGGGCCTCGAGGGCATTGATCCTGTAAAGGATACTGCCTTCCTTAGGCGAACTTTCAGAGCCACCCTCACCGAAGAGCAGTTCGTTGATTGTATCAATCTTCTTCTGGATATCCTCTTTTGTTTCTTCACCGGCCTTTGTCAGGTCCTCGAGTTGTTTTTTGACATCACTGAGCAGCTTTGCCAATGTCCCGTCGGGCTTGTCCTTCAAGAATGCTTCAATAGCTTCAATCTTCTTTTCGGCTGTTGCTATGTCCTCTGAAAGCTCACTGATCTTTGTAGCAAGAGCTTCAATATCCTGGACGCGTTTTGTGAGAGCCTCAATGTCTGTGCCGATTTTGCTTTCTTTGCCAATGCACTCATCTATCTGCTTCTGGAGAGCTTCAAGCAATTTTGCCAATGTGTCGCTATCCAAGTCGTAACCTGCCAGGAATTTCTCTATACTGCTGATAGAAGTATTGATACTTTCAAGTGAAGTTTCGAGGGCCTTTACACGATCCACAAGGCCAGTGACTCCTTCCTTTCCATTGACTATGTCCTCAAGCGCCTGAAGGTCTTCTGCCTTGGCGCAAGCTGCTATCTTATCCTCCAAGTCTTTTTTGATCTTAGCCAGTGTAGTTGATTCATAGCCATCGATAAAAGTTTCAAGAACCTTTATCTGTTTTTCTGCCTGCTTCAGGGCTTCTTCAAGTTCAAGAAGCTTGTCAACGTCTGCCTGCAACTGAGCTATTGATTCTTCAAGCTGACTGATAAGGCCGGTCTGGCTCTCAATATCCTTTTTGCAAGCCTCTATGGCTTTATTCAGATCTTCAACAATCTTCGAGAGGCTGCTTCCCTTGTAGTCACCGATAAATGACTCGAATGCTGAATTCAACTCCTCGAGAGACTTGCTCAGCTGTGCAAGAGTCTTGTTTGCCTCCTCCATAGCTTTCTCCAGGTTGCTGACCTTAGCCTGCAGTTCCTTCAGCTGCGCTTTCAATTCGTCTGCAGTTGATGTCAGTTTACTGATATTTTGCTTCATACTGTTGACCTCTTGGTCATACTTGGAAGTAATCTTTCCCTCGCTTGTAGTAATGGCTTCGCTGATAAGCTTCTCGTAGGTCTCTATGACTGATTTCTTTGCTGCGGCGAGATCCTCAATGAGCTGGTCGATCTCTCCCTGAAGGGTAGAGCCGGCGGGTATATCATCGTATCCGAGGATATCCTTGAATGCCTTTATCTGCGCATCTGCCTTTGCTACGGTGTAGTAGTCAGCGAGCTGCTCGTTCACCCACTTCATTATGGCGGTCTCACTGTTCTCGATGGCTGTGCCGATGGCCGCTGTATATGCATCGGTCACTTCCTTCTTGGCATCAGTTATTGCTGAAGTATATCCTGCAGTCACATCCTTTATTGCCTGCTGAAGCTTGGCTTCAAGAGACTGTGTGAGAGCATCGAGTTTCTCTCCCACCATTGTCCTTACATTGGTCTCGATCTGAGCGATTGAGCTTGTGAGAGTAGTTATGCTGGCTTTGATGGTCTCAACTTCCTCAAGGAGAGCGTTCTGTGCCTCGAGAGTAGCGAAGGTCCCGCTCACCCAGTCCTTTGCGGCGTATGTGGCATCGGCATAGGTCTTGAGGTCTGTAATCTTCTTATCGATGGCCTCACTCTTCTCTTCGAGGGCGCTAAGGACGGTGTTGATCTGTGTGATCTGCTTCTCAAGCTCTGCCTTGGAAGTCTCAAGCCTGTTTATGATCTCGGCCTTGGTCTGGTCGATGTCTGTCTGCAGAGAGGTCTTTACCTGGTCAAGCTTAGCGTTGACAGCGTCAACCTCGCCCTTGAGAGAGGCGCTTGCTTCAGTGAGCTTGTTGATGTATTCTTTGAGCTCAGAACTGAGGGCCTCGAGTGTCCCGATAGAGGCGGTCACGTTCTTGACCTGCTCCTGGAGGGATGCAATCTCGGTGTTTTCGAGATCGGACATCTCCTTCTCAAGCTGGGATATCTCGTCTTTGTAGCATCCTGTCAAAAGCAGGGATGCAATAGCAAGAAGATAGACTAATTTTTTCATAGTGCAATATTAGTTGTTACTTTTATAATCTGGATAAATTCACTTGTAAAACTGAGTGTTACCTTGTCAGTAAGGGGTACGTCCACATATAGGGCCGCAAATGCTCCGTAATCGCTGTCAGCGGCATTGATAAGCTCGTTGTTTCCTGTGACAGTGACTGAGATTGTGCCTTCTGTGGTATCGTAGCTTGCAGTCTGGGACTGGAATGAGTGCGAGGTGTTGGATCCGGAGAACCATTTCATTGAGAACATTTCATTGGCTTTCTCATCTCTGAGATACTCCGCGAGCTTTTCTGCTACGCTCGAAGGCTTGACTAAGAATTTGAATGTGCACTCTTTGCTTGATTCAACCAATGCAGCAGCCTGATCAAGACGTGTAGGCACATAAACTATGGTTGCGAAGCTGTTGGCAAGACTGTATGCGGTAATCTGCTTTTCAAGATCTGTGATTCTATAGAGAAGGCTTCCTTCTTTTGGATTGTCAGCTGTACCTTCTTTTCCGTATAGGAACTCATTGATCTTATCTATCTGGTCACGCAGAGGCGTGTCGTCTTCTGCTCCGAACACTTCCCACTTCTCAAGCTCTTCTATCTGCTTTTGGAGCTCATCCCATATTTCCTTGAGAGTCTGGCCTTCGAATTCGGTTCCTGCAAAATTAAAGAGAGGATAGATAGTCTCCAGCTTTTTGTCGATCTCCTCCATTAGTTTCAAAAGACCATCAAGCTTAGCGGCAGTCTTTTCCACTTCTGTGACTCTGGCAATCAATTTTTCCAAATCGCTGCTGTCCTTTACAAGATCCTCGAGAATCTTTTTCAACTGTTTATCCATTTCATTAATCTGATCGGAAAGGGTGCCTTCGGTTTCGTCAGTAATGCCAAGGAATGTCTTTATCTTGGTAAGAGTTGCTGTAGCCTTTGAATATTCTTCCTCAAAATTTGTGACATTTTCCACCAATTCGTCAATTGTCTTTTTGAGGGCCGCGACCTTTTCAGGGGTGGTACATTTATCTATGGCATCTTTGATATCCTCCTCAAAAGTGGCTATGCTCTCTCCTTCGTAGAATGCCTCAAGCGCGGAGATGGAAGTCTGGAGCGCTTTAAGGTCAGTTGAAATATGCATAAGGTCGGCTATCTGTTTGCTAAGTCCGCCAGTGCCATTGATTTTCTGGTTCAGCTTCTCATAGTTAGTGCTGTTTTCTTCAATTGCTTTCTTACATTTCTCTATCTCTTCCGAAATCTTACCTATGATGGCAGAGAGGTTGTTGGACTTATAGTCTTTGCCAAAGAAAGCGGCAAAAGTCTCGTCGAGAGCCGTAAGGGCCTTTTCCAGATTGGCGAGGTCCTTTTGGAGTGATGTCATAGATTGATCCAACTTCAAAATAGAGGCGCTTAAGTTCTTCATATCTGATTGGATACCATCCAGACTTGACTGTGTTACGCCGATGGATTCTTTGACAGTTTTGAACTCCTTCTCCAAATACTCAGTTATCTTTCCCTCATAGTCCGAAATGGCTTTGCTGAGGAATTCTTTGAAGGCGGGGTCAAGAGCCTCTTTCATCCCCTTGACCTGCGTATTGAGTGCATCCAACTCTTCCTGAATGCTCTTTTCTTTGGGGTCATCCTTCTTCCTTCCGACAATCTTATAGAAAGCATCTATCTTTGCCTCGGCAGCGGTGATTGTGAGATATTCTTCTGTCAAGGTTTTTTCAATTATACCCTTGAGTTTCTCCTCCAACGTCGCGATTGCTTCTGTCAGGGTCTTCTCGCTGCCCGAAAGCAAGTCTTCCTTCATCTTCTTGACAGCGTCGGTATATTCGCCGGTCAGTTTGTCCATAGCGGCCTTGAGATCGGCATCGAAGTCGTCGCCATAATCCTTGGTCAAATCGTCCACAAGCTTGCACATATTGTCGTACAGTGCGGCGGTTGTGGTTGTGAGATTCTCAATATTGGCCTTGATGGATACTATCTCGTGGTACAGCTCCTCCTGGACATCGAGGGAGGCGAAAGTAGCCTCTACCCAGTCCTTCTTTGCAAAAGTGGTGTCAATGTAAGTCTTGATGCTGTCGATCTTGGGGTCCAGACCTTCCTGGTGCTTTGCGAGGGCTTCGGCTATGGCACCGGCCTTTTCGAGCTCCTCAGTGAGAGAAGACTCCATCTCGTCGATTATCCCGAGATACTTCTCCCTGCTTTCAGACAAGTCTTTTTCCGATTTCTGGGTAAAATCGGCAAGATCCTGCTTGATGTTGTCCATAATAGGCTGGAATGCCAGCAGAGTCGCCTCAAGGTCGATCACGTATCCTTTCAGCTCCTCATTCATAGCCTGAACATTCTTTACGGACGCATCGATAACTTCTACCTGCGCCGCCATTGTCGGAATGACTATCTCGCGGTCATTCTCGATGGACTTGTGGATACTGCGCAACTCATCCTTGTGGCAGCCGATCAGCGTTGCTACAAGGACTAAGGCTGTGGACAAAAATGTAAGAATTCTTTTCATTTAAGTTCAGTTATAGATAAATACTTTGTAAATCGTCTTCATATGTATCGTCGATACTGTTGAGGTTGTAAGTCTTGATGAGAATCGCAATCTCCGGATCAAGATTTCCTCTGTGCACGAAGGCCGGGTTCTGCTTTACTGACTGCAGGTAGCAGTTGACAGCCTTCTCGACATCTCCCGTACGGCTGTAGATTACGGCCAGCAGGTAATTGACATCCGCCGTCTTCTCGAGTCCGTTCAGTATCAGAAGGGCGCTTGAGTTCCTCTCCATTGCCACGTATGCGACTGCTGTGTTGAAGTCCGCATAGGGACCGAGGTACTTGAGGGCCTCTTCGTATTCTTTTGCCTGAAGGGCCTGGATGCCTTTCAAATAGGTACTGTCCAGCACCGTGGTCTGGACTGTGTCCTTCACCATTCCTTTGCGGTGCAGGTAGAAGTTGAAACGTACAGTCCTGAGGCGGGGGTAGAGGTCGTCAAGCAGATGCTTGTAGTATGTGGAAGAGCGCATAGCCAGCTCTCTCTTGTCAAGGTCTGTGATTGACTTCAGAGATGTGTACTCATCTTTCTCTTCCTCGCTCATCTGTCTGTCCGCGTCAACAAGGAAATCCAGCATCTCCCAGTTCTCACCATAGCTGCTGCTCAGGAAGGGGATCTTTACCGCTTTCTCCTTGACAATCTTACCGGTCTCATCCACTGAGAATCCCTTTTCCCTGTCGATGGCGGCCTGAGTGGATTTCATATACTGGTTGAAGTATCTTGAGATGGCATCACTCCTGCTTTGTGACAGGTTCTTATTATAGCTGACAGTGCCTTCCGGTGAAGCATAAGCACTGACTACGATGGAGTCAAGGTCAAATGTGGCATTGTTCATCAGGTCTGCAAGGCAGTCCTTGATGCGGCCTATCTCGGCCATATTGTTGCCCAAGTCTTCTCTTACCTGACTCTTGCCCACTTCAAATGCTACGTAGCTTGTGGTGTTGGCCTCGACCTGACGCTCAACGACCTGCTTGAGATACCTTTCCTTGTAATCGGTAAACTCGGCAAGAGAACTGATATAGAACGACAGGGGAGCATTGCGGGGGATCTGGAAAATAGCCTTTTCCTGCTCGTATATCTCGCCCGACAGGACGATGTCAATCTTCTTGAGTTTGGGCTTGGTGTTGATGGTCTGGACGTAGTTGTATATGAAATCTCCGTTGCCGGCCTGAATGACAGTGTCAAGACGGATGCCTTCTGTCACGATAGGGGCTTTGACATATTTATTATACATCTCCTCGACACGGGATTTGCGCCTTTCGTTGCGTACCTTCGCCATATCTCTGGTGTAGTGCTCAACGGCCTGCCTCTGGCTTACGCCGAATTCGGAGTAGAACTGCTCGTCGCTGACGTAGGTGGAGTCAGTCTTGAACGCAAAGATCTGTGGGATGTTACGCTGAAGGAAGATCTCGAGCAGATTGTAGTTTACAAATGCCGTCGAGTCGGTGATGATGGACCTTATGAACTTGTCATACTGCTCATAACCTTTGAGCTGAGCTCTGCGGTATGCGGCGCCGGTGATAATCACGGGATCAAGACGAACGCTATCCTCGAGATAATACATATCGGGATAGAAAC
>DCIC01000110.1:47525-52716 GCA_002315825.1 Bacteroidales bacterium UBA1736
ATCATCTCTTATGGCCCTCATAAGCAACTGCTCGGTGCCGTCGTCGTTCTTGATGGTCAGGGTGTCGTGAGTGATCTTCGGGATGGAGATATTGGGAAGAGTGGACTCTGTGGAAGCCATCTGAAGGACTTCACCGGGTCCTTCGCTCTTCATTGTTGACAACTTCTTCTGGGGACCGCACGAAATCAGGAGAACCAGAATGGTCGTCACAGCCCCTGCCAGGAAGCGCAGATGTCGTATATTCAGTAATTTCCTCATATCAGAATACAAATACCAATGCTGCTGTAATATTGTCCAGGTCAATGAATGCGCGAGGACCGGACTCGGCGGTGCGCAGTCTCATACAGTCAGTACATTCATACAGGTTGTGCTCCAGAAGATATCCTCCCCAGCCGCCGGCTCCGAGCTCGATATTGAAGTGCTTGGAAATCATAAAGGTATATCCGACGGCCAATCCTGCGCCTGCGGCCTTGCCCTGATCGAGAGCGTGCCTCCAGGTGCCGGTGATGGAATAGTCTGCATACTGACCTTTCAATTGGAACCACAATCCGGAGTTGACATACCAGAGCCAGTATCTTGCACCGATGTATCCGACCTTGTTTTTGTTATAGATTGCCTCATCACCCTTGCTGAAATCCCAGGGGTTATATTTGCCTCCCGCAACGAGAGACACGTGCTGGGAAACGGAAAAGCCCAACTCAAGGTTGGTCGTGCCGTAATTGGCCCAGTCGATGAGGTTGGTGCTTACCGTGAAGCGTTGAGCACTAGCATAATAAGAGAAAAGCGACAACGCAACAAGGAGTATTATTTTTTTCATATTAAGTAGAGATTTTTATAAGTTGTAAGTCACTAAATTATTAATAATTATTGACATTCCAAGGGAAAACTGCAAAAAATCATATCTTCCGGCCGTCGCAGAATACGCTCCTGATGCAGGAAGTGTCAGCGGAATAGACCCAATTGGAAATCAGATTGTAGTTTGGACGAAGGCGGATATTAGAAAGATCCACCAGGAGGAAATCTGCAAGATACCCTTCTTCTATCTTTCCGGCCTTCAGACCGAAGGCTTCGGCTCCGTTGACAGTCGCCCACGAGAGAATCTCGGGTGCGGGGAGCAGCTCAGGGTCGCCCTCCAGCTTTGCGAGCAATGCGGCAAATTTCATTTCTTCCCTCATATCCAGATTGTTGTTGGATGAGGCCCCGTCAGTGCCTAGTGCGACCTTACATCCAGCCGCCTTGACGATCTCATAGGGGAAACGCCCGGATCCGAGCTTCATATTGGAACAAGGGCAGTGTGATATTGTTACCCCTCTCTCGGCAAGGATATCCGCATCCTCTCTTGAAATATGCACACAGTGAGCGGCGATGACATCGGGACCGAGGATACCCAGGCTGTCCAGATATTTGACGGGGGACATCCCGTGTTTCTTGACGCAATCGTCATATTCACTTCTGGTTTCACTGACGTGAGTGTGTATTCTGAGTCCGTTGTCGCGGGCAAACTCTGCGGTCTTTTTGTATTTCTCAGCTCCGACGGTGTATATTGCGTGTGGGGCCATCACCAGATGGATCCTACCTCCAGTGGGGTCCTTGAACTCTTGGATGAAGCGCTTCTTCTCCTCTGTCTGGGCCAGGGAATGGTTCTCCATAACGGTGATGCCTATCTCCGCTCTCAAGCCGGCTTTTGCAACCACATCGATAGTCTCCTCGATGTTGAAGTACATATCGTTGAAGAGGACCGTACCGCTGGAGATCATTTCCTCTACGGCAAGTTCGCTTCCCTCGTGCATATCCTTGGGGGTCATCTTTTCTTCGAAGGGCCAGATGTATTCCGACAGCCATTTGAAAAGTGGCATATCATCCGCATAGCCTTTGAGAAGATTCATCGCTGCGTGTGTATGCGTGTTGTAGAATGTCGGCAGGATGGCAAGACCTTCCGCCTGGATGACGTCCTGCGCTGTCAGAGATGACTCTGCATCACAAATGGCGGCGAACTTATTGCCTTCGATGAGGATGTCTGATTGTTTCCCCTCAAGGAAGACATTCTTTAGAAGAGTTGTTTTCATATTGTCTGGGCTTTTTGATATACTGATTTGGATGTTCCCTCTGAGGTAGTGTAGCTCTGAGGGTCACGGAATCCGAGGAGGAAGTCGTGGACGTTCATCCTCTTCTTGCCGGAAAGTTGCAGCTCGGTGATGGAGATTGCCCCATCCGAGGTGGCAATCGAGAGATAGCTCTTGCCGTCGGAGAAGATGGTCCCCGGAGCTGCAGGATAGTCCTGCTCCGCTTTTTGGGCTGAGAATATCTTCAGAGGGGTTGCGACTGTCTGAGAGCTTCCGTCTTCGGGGCTGATCTGAGTGCTGACCAGCTCTGTGAAAGCGCCGGGATACGGGCTCAGACCTCGTATCAGATTGTAAATATGCTTGCTGGTATCGTTCCAATCTATGTGGCAGAGCTCCTTGCTGAGCTTGGGGGCAGGCTTGAGGATCTCGGACCCCTGAATGAAACTTCTCTGGACCCTGGTCTCGATGCTACCCTCGATGATGCCTTCTACAGTCTCCACTACCAGATCTGCTCCCATAGCCATAAGGGTGTCGTGCACGGTCTCGGCGTTGTCGCTTTCGCTGATTTTACATTCTTCACGAAGAAGGATTGCGCCCGTGTCAATGTTGTTGTCGAGGAAGAAAGTCGTGACTCCCGTCTGGCGCTCTCCGTTGATGACGGCCCAGTTGATGGGCGCTGCCCCACGATACTGGGGAAGCAGAGCTGCGTGCAGATTGAAGGTGCCCAGACGGGGCATTCTCCAGACTTCTTCGGGAAGCATCCTGAATGCGACCACTACAAACATATCGGCCTTGAAGGCTGCCAGAGCCTCCAGAAACTCCGGATCTTTGAGCTTGACCGGCTGGAGGACAGGAATATTGTGGCTGACGGCATATTGCTTGACTGCGCTTTCGTTTACTTTCAGGCCTCTTCCGCTTGGCTTGTCGGCTACGGTCACAACCCCGACCACATCATATCCCTTTGAAATGAGGGCGTCCAGAGATGCTACCGCAAACTCGGGAGTACCCATAAATACTATACGTGTCTTTTTGAACAATCCCATAAACTTTCTCTTAATCTTTCTCCAGCGTGCCTTTGTCACGTCGGTGTTGAACAGGGCTGAATCGTGGATGGCCTTCCAAGTCAGGAAGGCACCTATTGGCGCGAGCACATACGCAGAAATGAAGGCTCCGTTCAATGGTGACATTGCTCCATCCTTTGCCAGCTTGGAGCCGGAAATATCCACTACCCAGTACAATACGAAGAAAAGGGCCGAAATGATGGCCGGCGTGCCGAGTCCTCCCTTGCGGATAAGTGCCCCGAGAGGTGCTCCTATAAAGAATAGCAGCAGACAGGCAAGAGCCCCCGCATATTTCTTTTGAATCTCCAGTTCCGTCCTTCTTAATGTATAGGTACAGTCGTACGCTTCTCTCTCAAAGGTCTGCATACTGTTGATGATGTTCTCAGCTTCCTCTGCCGCCCTTCCGTGAGATACGACTCTCTCATAGTCACTTTTCCACTCCTGTGTCAGCTCGAGAGGAAAGGTCGAAAGACCTTTGGCCCTGGAACTGCTGTCCATCTGCTTCATATATTTGAGATGGGTGTTCTCCATCATTTCGGTGAAGAACTTGGCGTGAAGACTGTCTCCGACATTCTCCAGAGAGTCCTTTACGGCGTACAATTGCCTGATGTTCTGCGACTTGGTCTGACTTCCGAAACGGCTTTCGTCGGACTTCTCGAAGGCGTAGTTGGTCAGAGGTATGACCATCTCCTGCTTGTCGAAACTTATCCTCTGGAGCTGCCGTGTAGTATCGGGGTAATCGTAGGTGTTGGTCTCTTGATAGTTGGCGCCGCTGTACATCGTGAATGTGAGGTAGTCCTTGTTTTTGGACATACGTATCTGGGCGGAGTCGGCTAGGGTGACTGTGGTGTTGCCCGACGTCCCGGTATGGTCATACACCATTATTCCGTGCATCATCCCGTTCTTGCCTTCCGAGTCCTCCACCCTGAGGATATATCCGTCGATGCCGTCATAGAATGTGCCGGACGGGATCTTGATCTCTTCCTTTGTCTTTCCGATATCGTCCCTGAGGGTGTATATCTTGTTGTAGGCAAAGGGGACGAGGTCGTTGGAGGTGAAGTACGCCCCGATGCTTATGAGCATCGATGAAATGATCAGAGGCGAGAGAACCCTGGCGAGCGAGATGCCGGCGGACTTGATGGCCATCAGCTCGTTGTTCTCGGACAACTGCCCCATTGTCATCATCGAAGCGAGCAGGGTTGCGAGCGGGAGAGCGAGGGGGAGAATGGTGCAGCTTCCCCACATAAGGAACTCGGCGACTACAAAGAAGCCGAGTCCTTTTCCGACAAGTTCATCGATGTACAGCCACAGGAACTGCATCACGAGGATGAAGATCACCACTATGAGAATGGCGAAAAACGGTCCTACGAAGGCTGTAAGGATGAATTTGTCAAATTTTTTAAGCATCGGTCCTTATTTGGCTGCGCTTTCCATCAGATAGTTCAGAGCGTCGGCAAGGCCCTGTACATTCTTGCCTCCGGCAGTAGCCAGGCCGCTCTGTCCGCCGCCTCCTCCCTGAATGAACTTGGCAGCCTCCTTGATATCTTTGCCTGCATCCTTGCCTGCCTGCACGAGGTCGGAAGAATACATAAGGATCAGGTTGGGCTTGCCTTCGTACTCAAAGGCTGCCGCGAATGCGAAATTCTTCTCGGTTTTCTGCATACAGAGGGCTACTGTCCTCATAAACGCAGGGGTGCGGCCGCCCTCTTTGTAAACAGCAATCCTAAGGCCGCTGCCCTCGATGGTCTGTGCGGCATTGATAATCTTCTCTGCGTGGTATGCGGCTCTCTTGGCCTCATCGATTTCAAACTGCTTCTTGAATGAGGCGTTCTCGGTGATGAGGTGCTGGATGGAACCGATCAGGTTCTGAGGGTTGCCGAAGAGTGACTTGGCGTCCTTGATGGTGCTTTCAAGCCCGCATACATAATTGAGTGCGCCGACTCCCGTGACAGCTTCGATGCGTCGTATTCCGGCAGCGATTGCGCTTTCTGAAAGTATCTTGAAAAGTCCGATGGTACCGGTGGCGCTGGTGTGGCATCCGCCGCAGAGCTCGACGCTGGGGCCGAA
>DCIC01000110.1:52737-53963 GCA_002315825.1 Bacteroidales bacterium UBA1736
TTGATGACTCTTACAAGCTCTCCGTATTTCTCACCGAAGAGGGCGATGGCTCCCATCTCTTTTGCCTGGTCCATAGTGGCGTGGCGGTTTTCCTCCCTGAGGTAGTTTGACCTGATGAGATCGTTGACTCTTGTCTCGACTGCCGCAATCTGCTCATCGGAGAGCTTCTCGAAATGGGAGAAGTCGAATCTGAGGCTCTTGTCCGATACGAAGGATCCCTTCTGCTCGACGTGTGCTCCGAGAATCTCTCTGAGGGCCTGGTCGAGAAGGTGGGTCGCGGTATGGTTGTTGGCGATGTTCTGGCGCTTTTGGGTATCAACGTGAAGCTTGAACTCTCCCCGACAGTTTGTCGGGAGCTTCTCGGCGATGTGGACCGTCAGGTTGTTTTCCTTTACGGTGTTGAGGATCTGGATGCGCTCCCCATCCACTACGCTCTCGATATATCCCGTATCTCCGATTTCTCCACCCATCTCACCGTAGAAAGGAGTGTTGTCAAACACGAGCTGGAGCATCTCCTTGTTTTTCTGGGTGACGGTACGCTGCTTGAGCAGCTTTGCGTGGCCGATCTCGAGATAGTCGTATCCTACGAATTTGCTGGTGCCGGGGTAGAATACCTCCCAGTCGCCGAATTCGTTGGCGGTAGCATTGCGGGCACGATCCTTCTGCTTCTGGAGCTCTACTTTGAACCCTTCCATATCCACGGTGTACCCGTGCTCCGCTACGATGAGCTGGGTGAGGTCAACGGGGAATCCGTAGGTGTCATAAAGTGTGAAGGCGCTGATACCCGGGACAACCTTTTCTTTGGGGTCCTTGTGGGTGGACAGATATTCGTTTATGAATTTGATGCCTCGGTCAAGAGTCTTGAGGAAGGCGACTTCTTCTTCTCTGATTACGTTCTCGATAAGAGTCTTCTGCGCTACCAGCTCGGGATAGGCGTCTCCCATATCGGAGATGAGCTGGGGCACGAGACGGCACAGGAAGGGCTCGTTGACTCCCAGGAAGGTGAAGGCGTAGCGGACAGCACGGCGCAGGATGCGACGGATTACATAGCCGGCCTTGACATTGGAGGGAAGCTGTCCGTCGGCGATGGAGAAGCTGATGGTCCTGATGTGGTCGGCGATGACCCTCATAGCCACTTCTGTGTCAGCTGACTCGTGGTATTTGTGTCCGGAGAGCGTCTCGATGAAGGATATCATCCCTGTGAAGACGTCGGAGTCGTAGTTGCT
>DCIC01000110.1:54053-69481 GCA_002315825.1 Bacteroidales bacterium UBA1736
GGAAGGTTCTCGAGGTGGCCGTCGGCCTTGCGGTTGAACTGCATAAACACGAGGTTCCATATCTCTATGACGTGGGGGTCACTCTTGTTGACGAGGTCGCGTCCTAGGATCCCGCTTGCTTTCTCTTCGGGGGTGCGGATGTCTATGTGAATCTCGCTGCAGGGGCCGCAGGGACCAGTGTCTCCCATCTCCCAGAAATTGTCGTGCTTGTTGCCGAGGACAATGTGGTCTTCGGGCATATGCTTGAGCCAGGCCTGCTTGGCTTCGGTGTCAAGCGGAGTGCCGTCTTCGGCGCTACCTTCAAATACGGTGGCGTAGAGGATGCTCTTGTCTATCTTATATACTTCGGTAAGGAGCTCCCAGGCCCAGTCGATGGCCTCGGTCTTGAAATAGTCTCCGAAACTCCAGTTGCCGAGCATCTCGAACATTGTGTGGTGGTAGGTGTCGTGACCCACTTCCTCGAGGTCGTTGTGCTTTCCGCTGACACGCAGGCACTTCTGTGAATCGGTGGCGCGGAAGAACTTGGGGGCGGCATTTCCGAGGAAAATGTCCTTGAACTGGTTCATTCCGGCATTGGTAAACATAAGGGTAGGGTCATTCTTGATGACCATAGGAGCTGAAGGGACGACGGTGTGTCCCTTGGAAGCGAAGAAATCCAGGAATTTCTGTCTAATTTCTCTAGATGTCATATTGTTGTCTTTTGTCATTTCCGATAAAAATCCTATGTGAAAGCTTGATTTCCATATAGAAACGCAAATTTAGCATATTTTTTGTTAAAAAAGACTATATTTGCCGTCTATGTCTAAAACCAAGAAGTATAATCTCAACCCGGATACCCTCTTGTATGAGGTGGTAAAAACTCCGAGAAAAGATATCCTGAGGCGTCTCGGGGTGTATTTTCTCGTGAGCGTAGGGCTGACCGTGTTTTACTTCTGGCTATATGTAGGGGTCTTTGGCTGGGATACACCCAAGACCGCCCATCTCAAAAAAGTGAATGCCGAGTGGAGCTCCAGGATGGAGGTTCTCAATTATAATATGGATCAGTATGAGTCTGCGCTCAACGATCTGGAGATGAGAAATGAGGGAGTCTATCGACTGATCTTCGGTATGAATCCCATCCCCGAGGAGGTGCTCAATGCCGGATTCGGCGGTGTGAACAGATATGCTTTCCTCGACGGAGTCGGCACCAACGGCACTCTCAAGAACACCTATGTCCGCCTGGACGTGCTCACGAAGAGGACATTCGTGGAGAGCAAGTCTTACGATGAGGTGTACAATCTCTCCAGGCAGGCCGGCGATATGGCCTCCTGCATCCCCGCTATCCCTCCCATTGTCCCCGATATGAGGACATACAGGATATCAAGCTCTTTCGGAGGACGCAGGGATCCTGTCTATGGAGGATACAGACATCACGGCGGAGTTGACTTCGCGATGAAGCCGGGCAACCCTGTGTATGCGACGGGTGACGGCGTGGTGGAGACGGTGGCATTTCAGTTTTTCGGATACGGCAACCAGATTGTCATTGACCACGGATTTGGATACAAGACCAGATATGCCCATCTCAAGTCTATCGATGTGGTCGAGGGTATGAAGGTGAAGAGAGGGGAGTGTATCGGTCAAGTGGGCAATACCGGCAAGTCCACCGGCCCTCACCTTCATTATGAGGTCCTGTACCGCAACAAGAGTGTCAATCCGACCAATTTCTATGATCTCAGTATGACTGTCTCTGAATATAAGTCTATGTTGAAAGTCAGGGAGGTGGATCAGCAGACAAGTCAAAGGCCAAAGTTCAGCGTTAAGACAAAATAGGACTTATGGCCGGAGAGTATGAGTTTGATAAAAGCAGTTTCTCGTTCAAGAAAGCGAGGGTGACCTTGGGTAAGGTCCTGTGGGTCTTTGCCAAATATCTGGCCCTATCTATTCTGCTTGCCATTGTTTACTATTTGCTGTTCTCCCTTGTCATCAGCACCGATACCGAGCGCAAGCTTCGCAGGGAAAACCGAATGTATGAGAAGATCTATCCGCAGATGCAGGAAAGGGAGCAGATGCTTTCGGATGTGATCTCAGGCCTTCAGGTCAAGGACAATGACATATACGAGGAGATTTTCCATACCGACGCGCCTTCGATGAACCCTGTCAACAGTATGGGATTCATTGCCGGAAGCGACTCCATCCCGGACCGCAAGTTGCTGGAATACACCTCGAAGAAGGCAGACAATCTTTTGGAGAGGTCTGCAGTGGTGGAGAAGAATCTTCTGGATTTCTTTTCCGTGGTGGGAGCGAGTCTCCCTCCGCTGACTATGCCCATCAAGGATGCATCTTATGTGCAGATGGGAGCCTCGGTCGGCAGAAAGGTCAATCCTTTCTACAAGGTGGAGGTGATGCATAACGGACTGGATATTGTGGCCTCACAGGGGACCCCGGTACTTGCAGCCGCTGACGGCACTGTGACCAGTGTCTCTATCTCAAGGAAGGGATTGGGAAACGTGGTGGAGGTGTCCCACAAAGGGGGATATGTCACCAATTATTGTCATCTTGCCGACATCAGAGTAAAGAAGGGACAGAGCGTGAAGCGGGGGCAGCACCTGGGAGATGTGGGAATGTCTGGCAATACCTATGCTCCCCACCTTCATTATGAGGTACTTAGGGGCGGAGAGTATGTTGACCCTGTCAATTACTTTTTCGCGTCGGTCGATCCCGAGGAGTATATGAATATGATAGTGATTTCCGGAAGCACCGGACAGTCAATGGATTGATATTATTATGGAGAAACTTTTCTATTCTATCAGTGAGGTCGCCGAGATCATAGGGGAGAACTGCTCTCTTATCAGATTCTGGTCCAATTCTTTTCCCAAATTCATCAAACCCACCCGCAACGCCAAGGGCAACCGTCTCTACAAGGCCGAGGATATTGAGACTCTGAAGCAGATCCATTATCTGGTCAAGGAAAAGGGATATACGCTTGAGGGAGCGGCAAAAGTGATGTCCGCTGACAGAAGTTCAGTGGATGGCAGTGTACGCGTGCTCAATACGCTGAAAGAAATCCGCGCCCAGCTCGAAGAAGTGAAAGCTTCTTTATAATATCAAAGAAAATTTCTAACTTTGCACGAATAAAATACCATATATGGCAACCAAGAAAATTAAGAAAACAGAGGCTTATATCGACCAGAGGGAGACTTTCGTGTCCCTTCAGAAGTCATTCGCCGATTCAGAGCTGAGCGTTGAGGAAAAGCTCAAAACCCTGTATGCATTGCAGGAGGCGGACAACAAGATTGACAAGATTATGCAGCTCCGTGGCGAGTTGCCCGGCGAAGTCGAGGAGCTCGAGCAGGAGCTTGCTTCATTGAAGGGAAAGCAGTCCCAGGGACTCGACCTCATCGACGAGTACAACCGCTCCATCGAGACCAACAAGGCAAACATCATCGAATTCGATGCCCAGATACACGAGTACAAAGGCAGGCTTGAGAATATTGCCAACAGCCGTGAGTATGACTCCATCAACAAGGAGCTCGAGAATCTGGACCTTCTGCGTCAGATAGCGGAGAAGAATATCAATGAGACCCGTATGGCGATTGCCGACAAGAAGGACGAGCTTGAGACACTTGAGCAGAAGATTGCCGCCCGCAGTGAGGATCTCGATGCCAAGCGTGAGGAGCTCGCAGGCATCATCGAGTCCACATCCGCTCAGGAGAAGGAGCTTGTGGCTCTGCGTGAGGATTGCGCCGCAAAGATCGACGCCCGCACGATGAGCGCCTATGACCGTATCAGAAAGAGTGTTCACAATCATCTCGCAGTGGTATCCGTATTCCACGAGGACTCTTGCGGAGGTTGTTTCAATACCATTACTCCCCAGCGTCTGGTGGATATCGCGTCCAATAAGAAGCTTGTGATCTGTGAGCATTGCGGAAGAATAATTGTAAATCCTGTATTTGAATAGCAGATAGAGATTATGCCTGACCAGACCAGGAAGTCCTCGAAAAAGAAGGACCAGGCAGCTAATCTTGAAAGCATAGGGCTTGAGATGGGTAATAAACCGCCTCAAGCTCTTGATGTTGAAGAGGCTGTCCTTGGTGCTATGTTACTTGAGCCCTCTGCGGTGGACTCAGCTATGGAGGAACTCAACTCCGGATGCTTCTATGATCCCCGTCATAGGATGATTTTTGATGCAATGACACATCTTGTCAATGAGCATACATCCGTGGATCTGATCACTGTGAGCAACAAGCTGAAGGCTGAGGATAATCTCGAAGCCGTGGGCGGTACCGTTTATCTTGCTATGCTCTCCGAGAAGGTCGGCGCTGCCGCCAATATGGAGTTCTATATCAAGATTCTCAAGCAGAAGACCATCCAGAGAGATCTCATTTCCGCATCGTATGCCATCCTCAAGGATTCGTATGATGACAGCGTCAAGGTGGATGACCTTATCGACAAGGCTCAGACCAAGATTTATGCTGCGATTCAGAATAATGTAAAAAAAGAGGTCCAGGACATCGGTTCGATCATCAACAGTGCGATGAATGACATTCAGGAAAAGCAGTCTGTTGACGGTCCTACAGGAGTCCGTTCGGGCTTTGCTTCCATTGACAGGGTTACTCAGGGATGGCAGAGTTCTGACCTTATCATTCTCGCCGCGAGACCGTCTGTGGGAAAGACGGCGTTCTCTCTCAACCTGGCGAGGAATGCGGCGGTGATGTTTCACCAGCCTGTGGCATTCTTCTCATTAGAGATGTCAGCGACCCAGCTTGCAAAGCGTTTGATGACTTCCGAGTCGGGCCTGTCTGCCGACAAGATAAAGGGCGGAGTGAAGCTTGAGGACAGAGAGTGGGAGCAGCTGGAGTATAAGTTGAAGGAGCTTACCAAGGCGCCGCTCTATATTGACGATACCCCCGGTATCCCGGTGATGGAGTTCAGGACCAAGGCCAAGACTCTGGTAAAGAATAAGGGTGTCAGACTCATAATTGTGGACTATCTCCAGTTGATGCAGGGCCCTTCCGAGTTGAGGGGAATGCGCGAGCAGGAGGTGGCTGCCATTTCAAGAACACTCAAGGCGACCGCCAAAGAGCTGGATATACCTATCATAGCTCTTTCCCAGCTTTCCCGTCAGGCGGTGCAGAGGACAGGCGGCAGCGGCAAGCCTCAGCTTAGCGACTTGCGTGAGTCGGGTTCAATCGAGCAGGATGCCGATATGGTGATCTTCATCCACAGACCCGATTTCCTCGGACTCTCCGAGAATCCTGAAGACAAGGAAATGACCCAGATCATCATAGCCAAGCACAGAAACGGTGAGACAGGAGAGATATTGATGAAATTCAAGGCAGAGCAGATAAAGTTTATGGAGCTTGACGACTCTCTCGATATGCAGGCCAGAGTTATGCCTTCCGCTATGAATATGGATGGGTTTGACTCGGCTCTGTCACCTGCGGTCGATGACTTGGCATCCAGCGAATTTTTATAGGGTATGAAAAGAGAAGATATCTTACACAAAGGGAAGGTCGTGGAGGCCGGAGCTGATTTTATCTCAGTGGAGATAGTATCCGAGTCGGCCTGTGCTTCCTGTCACGCGGCATCTCTGTGTGGCGTATCCGAATTCAAGACAAAGCTCATTCAGGTTCCGACTCCCGTTCTCGACACATACCAAGTGGGGGAGACGGTCGATCTGGTACTCAAGGCATCTATGGGGTACAAGGCGGTGTGGATCGCTTATGTGGCGCCCCTTCTGGTATTGCTCGGAGTTATCCTCATCCTCTTTTCCCTGGGTCTGGGCGAGCTTGTGAGCGCGGGTTGCGCATTTGCCGCCGTGGCGGTGTATTACCTTCTTGTGTATGCCTTCCGAGGCAGGTTGAAGGATGAGTATGTATTTGAAATCAGAAAAATAACAAACAATAATTAATGATGACTACAACGATTATCTGGACCATCGTCATCCTTTCGGGACTCGGCCTCCTGCTTGCTCTTGTCCTTTTCTTCATTGCGAAGAAGTTCAAGGTGGAGGAGGATCCGCGTATAGACGAGGTGGAAGCCGTGATGCCGGGCGCAAATTGTGGCGGTTGCGGTTTTGCAGGTTGTCGCGCTTTTGCTGATGCGGCAGTCAAGGCTCCCAATCTGGACAATAATTATTGTCCGGTGGGAGGCAATGAAGTAATGAAAAAAGTAGCGGGGATACTTGGTTATGAAGTCAAGGAAAAGGCCCCTCAGGTGGCTGTTGTTCGCTGCAACGGCACTTGTGAGAACCGTCCTAGGACCAATGTCTATGACGGAGCTTCATCCTGCAAGGTGAAGGCTGCTCTCTATTTTGGAGACACAGGCTGCCAGTGGGGATGTCTCGGCTGCGGGGACTGTGTAGCCGCCTGTCAGTTCGGTGCTCTCTCAATGGATCCTGTCACGGGTCTGCCCGTTGTCGATGAGAGCAAGTGTACCGCGTGCGGCTCTTGTGTGAAGGCTTGCCCCAAGGGTGTGATAGAACTCAGGAATAAAGGACCTCGCGGAATGCGTGTGTTTGTGTCCTGTGTCAATCGGGACAAGGGCGCAGTTGCCCGCAAGGCCTGCATCGCTTCCTGTATCGGTTGCGGCAAGTGTGTCAAGACCTGCTCCAACGAGGCCATCACTGTGGAGAACAATCTTGCATATATTGATTTTGCCAAGTGCAAGTTGTGCAAGAAATGCGTCGAGGCCTGCCCCACAGGCTCCATCCACGCTGTCAATTTCCCAATAATCAAGAAGAAGGAGGAGAACAATGAGTAAGACAACATTTTCACTGGGAGGTGTCCATCCTTCAGATGTCAAGATCGCAAGAGAGAAGGCTATCGAGGTGCTTCCTCTTCCTCAGACAGTATATATTTCAATGGCTCAGCACCTTGGAGCTCCTGCAACGCCTTGTGTCGCTGTCGGTGACCAGGTGAAGGCGGGGCAGGTGATAGCAGAACCTTCGGGCTTTATCTCTGCTTTTGTTCATTCATCCGTTTCGGGTACGGTGAAATCCATCGGAGCCCGCAAGGACCTTTCTGGTAAGGATATGACACATATCGAGATCGCTGTGGAGGGAGACGAATGGGTGGAAGGAGTGGACCTTAGCGACACTCTTGTCACAGATATTCCTCAGGACAAGGCTGCGGTACTCGAAAAGATCAAGGCTTGCGGTGTCGTAGGTCTTGGCGGAGCCACATTCCCGACCCACGTCAAGCTCAATCCCGCTCCGGGATCGAAGGCGGAGTGTCTGATCATCAATGCGGCCGAGTGTGAGCCTTATCTTACCTGCGACTATCGCATTATGCTGGAGAAGACAAAGGAGATACTGGTGGGAGCCGCAATAATGCAGATGGTCCTCGGAGGATGCAAGACCGTAATCGGAGTTGAGGACAATAAACCTGAGGCCATCGCTGCCTTCAAATCGGCGATCAAGGAGCTGGGGTATCAGGGTATGGAGGTTCTCCCACTCAAGAAAAAATACCCTCAGGGCGGGGAGAAACAGTTGATAGATGCTGTAATGAAGCGCCAGGTCAAGTCCGGCGGCCTGCCTATCAGTGTGGGTGCGGTCGTTCAGAATGTTGCTACCGCACTGGCCGTATATGAGGCTGTCCAGAAGAACAAGCCTCTTGTCACCAATACTATGACCGTTACCGGTGACTGCCTTCCCGAGTCGGGACTTCACAACTATCTGTTCCGCATAGGTATGCCTCTGAGCTATATCGCAGAATATGCCGGGGGTATCCCCTCCGATGCCGCCAAGATTATCAGCGGAGGCCCTATGATGGGCAAGGCCATATCCAATATGGATGCCTGCACAGTCAAGGGCTCATCCTCTCTTCTGTATCTGAGCGAGAAGACCACCAAGCGTCAAAGCGAAGGGTCTTGTATCCGTTGCGGCAAGTGCGCGGACGCTTGTCCTATGGGGCTGGAGCCTTTCCTTCTGAATCGTCTCTACAAGGTCTCCGATATGGATGCTCTCGAGCAGAATGCCGTTCAGGACTGTATCGAGTGTGGCTGCTGCTTGTATTCTTGCCCTGCATTCATTCCTCTTCTTGACTATATCCGTCAGGCAAAGGGGCAGGTGATGGGCATAATGAGGGCTCGCGCCGCCGCTGCAAAGGCTGCCGCCGAAAGTAAAACTGAAAATAAGTGATCATTATGGACAAATATCTGGTTTCTCCCTCACCGCACGTTCACAGTGCGGTATCGACAAAAACTATAATGAGGGATGTGATTATCGCCCTGATTCCCGCGCTGCTCGTATCGGTGGCTGTCTATGGCTGGGCGGAGATAATGGTGCTGCTCGTCAGTGTGCTTTCCTGTGTGCTGGTGGAGTTCGTCATTACCAAGTATCTTCTTAAGAAGCCCTCGACTATCGGTGACCTTTCGGCTGTAGTTACCGGAATCCTGCTTGCGATGAATCTTCCCTATACCACACCCTGGTGGGTTGTGTTTATCGGAGCTCTCATCGCGATAGGGGTGGCAAAGATGACATTCGGAGGTCTCGGTCAGAATGTATTCAACCCAGCTCTCGTGGGCCGTGTCTTCCTTTTGGTTTCCTTCCCCGCGGTGATGACGCATTGGGAGATCCCTCAGGGATTTTTCGGCGCTGATGCGGTTACAGGCGCGACATTGCTCGGAAGAGTGGCTGAAGGCGATTCGGCGTCCTTCGTGGAGAATCTTGAGGTTGTGCCCACCTTCATTATGAATGTCGGAGGCTCTGCAGGTGAGGTTTCCGCATTGGCTCTGATTCTTGGATTCTGCTATCTGCTTATCCGCCGCGTCATCAAGCCCTGGATCACTCTTTCGATCTTTGCGACTGTCGGACTCATCGGAATGGTGTTCCACGAGTTCATTGACCCTGCATTTACAGGCGGTATTTTCAATATCCTTTCGGGAGGTCTTGTTCTGGGAGCCTGCTTTATGGCCACGGATTATGTGACTTCACCTATGAGTACCAAGGGAGGTATCATCTACGGTATCGGTATCGGTTTCCTTGTAATGATGATACGCTATTTCGGCTCGTATCCTGAAGGTGTTTCTTTTGCTATCTTGATAATGAATATGACGGTACCTCTTCTTAATAAGTGGTGTCATCAGAAAAAATATGGGAGGGACTGATTATGGCAGCTAAATCGACATTGAGAAATATGGTGCTCTGCCTGACATTGGTATGTCTGTTCTGCGGATCCATCCTGGGTGTCATCTATGCAGTCACCCAGAAGCCTATCGCTCAGGCTGCTCAAAAGGCTTTGGTAGAGTCCATCAGTAAGGTCCTTCCTGAAGGCGGTGAGCTTTCCGATGCTCAGCAGTCACAAGGTTTCGAGTATTATACATTGACAGACGGAGAGGTTGTGACTGCTTATGCGGTCAAGTCATCCGCTATCGGATTCGGGGGATCTCTTACATTGATGGTGGGAGTACTTCCGGACGGCACTGTTTACAATACTTCGGTCCTTTCTCACAGCGAGACTCCGGGACTTGGCGCAAAGTGCAGCACGGACAAGACATTTATGGAGCAGTGGAAGAATCTGGGCGCCGACAAGTCTCTGAAACTCAAGAAGGACGGAGGTGACATCGATGCCATCACCGCTTCCACGATCACTTCACGCGCATACACTCTTGCGGTGTCCAATGCGGTGGAATTTGTTAAATCAATGAATGGAGGACAGAATAATGAGTAAATTGTCATTGATCACCAAGGGTTTCATCAAGGACAACCCGACCTTCGTACTCGTTCTGGGTATGTGTCCTACTTTGGCTACAACCACCTCGGCCCTTAATGGTCTGGAGATGGGCCTGGCCACCCTCTTTGTCCTTGTCCTTTCCAATATGGCCATTTCGGCACTTGCCCCGCTTGTTCCGGACAAGGTCCATATCCCTGTTTACATTGTGGTCATAGCCACATTTGTTACAGTGCTCCAGCTGCTTATGCAGGCTTATGTCCCTTCTGTCTATGCTCAGCTGGGACTGTTCATCCCCCTTATCGTCGTGAACTGTATCGTCCTCGGACGCGCGGAGGCCTTCGCCAACAAGAACGGGGTGATCGATTCTGCGCTTGACGGACTCGGCATCGGCATCGGTTTTACAATGTCTCTTACAGCCATAGGTGTTGTCCGTGAGATATTGGGAAGCGGCTCTGTATTTGGGCTGAAGTTTATCCCCGGGGACGGTATCCTTGCCTTTGTGATGGCTCCGGGAGCATTTATGGTACTTGGTTACCTTATGGTTTTGTTCAATAAATATCTCAAGAAATAGGAGGACGCTATGGAATATTTCTTAATCATAATATCTTCGATATTTGTAAATAACATTCTCCTTTCCCAGTTCCTGGGCATCTGTCCGTTCCTTGGTGTGTCCAACAAGCTCTCCACTGCGACCGGAATGTCCGGTGCGGTATGCTTTGTCATCACTCTCGCCACGGTAGTGACCTATCTGGTCAACCAGTACTTGCTTCTGCCTTTTGGACTTGGCTTCCTTCAGACCATCGCCTTTATTCTTATCATCGCGGCCCTTGTCCAGATGGTGGAGATTGTGCTGAAGAAGATCAGCCCCTCGCTGTATCAGGCTCTGGGTATCTTCCTTCCCCTGATTACCACAAACTGTGCAGTGCTCGGCGTTGCCATCACTGTGGTCACCAAGGAGTTTACTTTCGGCGGTGAATCGCATATGCTCAATCTCGCTGAGGCAACAGTTTATGCTCTTGCCACTTCTCTGGGATATGGACTGGCTATGATTCTCTTTGCCGGACTTCGCGAGCATTTGGCAATGAATGATGTGCCCAAGGCATTCAAGGGTCTCCCTATAGCATTGATTACAGTAAGTATTATGGCTATGGCCTTTCTTGGATTTACCGGAATTATTTAAACTGATATAAGATATGAGCTCAACAATCAACATGAACCCCAATTCTCTGGTGCAGTTTCTTCAGAAACCCGCATCTGAGTTTACCCGTAAGGATATTGTCCGCTATTGTGTGGAGAATGAGATAGAATTCATCAATTTCCATTATTGCGGATGGGATGGAAGACTCAAGACTCTGAGTTTTGTGATCAACAGCGAGGAGCATCTTGAGAACATCCTTGAGGCGGGCGAGCGCGTGGACGGATCCAGCCTTTTCCCCTTTGTCGAGGCCGGAAAGAGCGATCTGTATGTGCTGCCCAAGTACAAGACTGCTTTCAGAAATCCTTTTACAGAGACTCCTACCGTGGATATTCTCTGCTCTTTCTTCAACCGTGACGGTGAGCCCTTCGAGAGTTCTCCCGAGTATGTGCTCCGCAAGGCCCACAAGGCATTCCAGGCTAAGACAGGAATGACTATGGAGACAATGGGCGAGCTTGAGTATTACATCGTATCCGAGGAGGATGATCTCTTTGCGGTAGCTGACCAGAAGGGATATCACGAGAGCGCGCCTTTCAATAAGTTTACTGATTTCAGACTTGAGGCAATGAAACTCATCGCTCAGGCGGGAGGCCTTATCAAATACGGTCACTCCGAGGTGGGCAACTTTACCCAGGACGGCAAGAACTACGAGCAGAATGAGATAGAATTCCTCCCTACCAATATCGAGGATGCCGCAGACCAGTTGGTGGTCGCCAAATGGATGATGCGCCAGCTCGCTTATCAGTATGGAGTGAGCCTTACTTTCGCTCCGAAGATCACTCCCGGCAAGGCCGGCTCCGGTATGCACGTCCACTGCAAATTTACAAAGGACGGCAAGTCGATGATGGTCAAAGACGGCGAGCTTACCGATGAGGTAAAGAAGGCTATTGCCGGCTATATGGATGCAGGTACATCACTTCCCGCTTTCGGAAATCCTCATCCTCTTTCATTTATGCGTCTTGTCCCTCATCAGGAGGCACCTACCTCACTCTGCTGGTCATTCTCCAACAGAAGTGCTCTTGTACGTGTTCCTCTCGGATGGACCAAGCCTTCGGATATGGCTGCTATTGCCAATCCTTTGGAGAAAGCTCAGAACAAGGATTTCAGCTCTAAGCAGACATTCGAGTGGAGAGCGTCCGACGGATTTGCGGATACATATCTGCTGATGGCCGCTCTTTGCTGCGCAGCCCGTCACGGATTTGAGATGGGTGATGCTCTCGACGTGGCCCAGAAGACATACGTGGGACTCGGCGTCAATATCCACGACGCATCCAACAAGCAGGTACAGGAGGCTCTCGAGCAGCTCCCTGCATCTTGCGTAGAGGCTGCGGACGAGCTCCAGAAGGACAGGCAGATCTATACTTCCGAGGGCGTATTCTCAGATGCTCTTGTGGACTTCTATATCAAGTTCCTCAAGGACT
Source organism: Bacteroidales bacterium UBA1736 (assembly GCA_002315825.1). Lineage (GTDB taxonomy): Bacteria > Bacteroidota > Bacteroidia > Bacteroidales > UBA932 > Cryptobacteroides. The sequence continues at coordinate 66,323 of DCIC01000110.1, forward strand.
TTAATGACACCACTCTTCGCGAGGAGCTCCAGAAGGACCCTCAGAGGCTTCAGAAAATGGTGTCTGACTGCATCGACAAGGGATAAGTCATTGATTGTCGCTTCCCGTCAGAAGACGGATCATCTTGTGGTCGCCGAAGAATTCTTTGGCGACCACTCTTGCTACTGTATAGGTCGGGATTGCGATGAGCATTCCGATGATGCCGCCGATATGTCCGGCGATGAGAAGGACAATGAATATCTCCAGGGGGTGGGCCTTTACGCTGTTGGAATAAATCACCGGCTGGAAGACGTAGTTGTCAACGAGCTGGGCGAACATAAAGATTCCGAGAAGGATTGCCACAAAGTGAGCGAACCCGACATTCAGACCGAATGACGTGGCGCACACAAACTTTATGGTCACGGAAAGAGATACTCCAAGTATGCATCCGAAAAGAGGCCCGAGATAAGGGATGATGTTCAGCATTCCGGTGAGGAAGGCGATGCCCAGCGAATACCCGAAGCCCATCCGGGCGACCAGCAGGAGCCCCAGGAAGTTGATAAGTGTCACACCAAACACTTCCATTACCAGTCCGATGATATAGCGTGAGACCAGTCTTCCTGTCTCCGCTATCGAGTGCTTCATATTCTGCTCATATTTGTCAGGAGTGATTGCGAGTAAGATATTGGTAAGCATTCCGGGCTTTTTCATAAAGAAGAAGGCGATGAACACTACTGCAAACACAGCGACGCCCAGGCCTGCAAGGAATGAAGCTACCGAGCCCACTATCGAGGTGACAGTGTCAATGTTGAGGAAGTTTTGCAGGTGTTCCAATATGGTGGCCTCGATTCTGAAGTCGGAGCCGAGATTGGGTATCCAGCTGACGAGAGTGCGGTTGAATTCTGCCAGTGGCACCGACATACTGTGAGAGATATTCTCTACGTTGGCCATCGAGATGTCACTGATGATGCTGCTTACAAGGGGCACTATGATAATGATGATGCCTGCGAGGAAGCCCATCTCCAGAATGATGGCGATGACAGCGGCCAGCCACGAGGGCATATGATGTCTTCCGATGTGGGCCTTGCACATCAGTGAGATCAATGGCTTCCCGATCAGCGTTATCACAGCCGCTATTGCAATATATGAGAGGATATTGTTGAAATAAATGCAGACTGCCGTGACGATGGCCAGGCTTATAAGTGTCAGGATACACTTGGAGAGCCTTTCGGTGTATTTCATTTCCATATTGTCAATGTAATAGATTCAGAAACAATGTGATTATGCTGACGTTGATGATATCGACAAACATACTTCCGATTACCGGAATGATGATGAAAGGAAGGGGGGAGTAATGGTATTTGTTGCAGACAGCGGACATATTGGCCATCGCATTGGGAGTGGCGCCGAGGCCGAATCCGCAAAGGCCGCTGACGAGTACGGCGGCGTCATAGTCCTTCCCGAGCAGGGGAAAAGCGACATAACGGGCAAACACCACAATCAGCAGCAACTGGGCCAGCAGAATGACAAGAAGCGCAGCTGCCACTCCGGCCAATTCCCAGAGCTTGAGCGACACCATCGCGATGCCCAGAAACAGCGAAAGAGAGATGTTCCCTACGGAAACGATTTCGCGGATTTCAATTTTCCTCTTTATGCCGGGAATAGCCTCTGTGACGTTTCTGATGATTGCGGCCACCAGAAGGGAACCGAAATACGTCGGGAAAGTAATCCCCGTCAGGGCGAGAAGCTTGCTCATAAGAGTACCCAGACCTATCGCGATGAAAATCCAATAGACTGCAATGGAATAGGCCATAAACGTTTCTTCTCCTGTCTTTGGAGGGAAGGCATTGAACTGGACTCCGGCTTCCTGGCCTTCAAGGGGCTCGAGGAATTCTTTTGGAGTGGTGTCTTCGGGGGAAAGTTTGAATTTGCTGATCAGCCTTTCTGCCAGCGGGCCTCCTGTCAGTGAACCGGCAACGAGGCCAAAGGTGGCGGCTGCCATTGTGAGGGACGCTGCAGAGTCCAGGCCCATACTTTGGAGCAGTGGAGCGAATCCCCCTGCGGTGCCGTGGCCTCCGCTCATAGGAATCGAACCCGCTGACATCCCAATCAGAGGGTCAAGCGACATTAGAGCGGCCAGCCCCAGACCGGTGCAGTTCTGGAGTATGATAAGAACAATGACAAGGCCCAGCATCACCCCCATAGCCTTGCCTCCTTTGCGTATGGTCGAAATGTCGGCCTGGAAGCCGACGGAGGTGAAAAAGATCATCATCGCGATGTCCTTAATGGTGCCATCGAAGCTGACCTCCACGCCGAGGCATAGATTGAGCAGGAGGAAGAACATAGAAAAAATGATTCCTCCGCTCACGGGGGCGGGGATGCAGATACGCTTCAGGAAAGCGACTTTCTTATTCAAAAAGAGTCCGAGCAATAGTGCCAGGACTCCTATTAATGCGGATTGGTAGATGTCCAGCTGCATTTGTCAATTACAATCAGGCAAGTGTGGACAAGTCTTTCTCAGGAATGTAGGTAAGCTTGTTGTCAAGAATGATCTTTCTGACCTTTTCCGGGTCGTCGGGACGGAATACAAGCACACCCTTTCCATTGAGGAGGAAGGAATACAGATATGCGATGCTGATGCCTTCTGATGCAAACAGTTCGATTGCGTCAGCTGCTCTGCCCGGCTCGTCATCGAGCTCGAGAGCAAATACTTCGCACAGGGATACCGCTACACCTGCGTCTTTCAAAATGTCATAAGCTTTGGTAGGCTCACTGCAGAGGATTCGGCAGATGCCATATTCTGCAGTATCCGCGATTGTGGATGCAATCAACTGAATCCCTTCATTCTTCAACATTTTGAAAACCTTTACCAAGGTCCCTGACTTGTTCTCAATAAAAACTGAAAGCTGATGGATTGTCATATTGTCAGAAATTAAAATTGTTTACGTAAATCTCTTACTCTCACTGCTTTGCCTTCGCTCTTGGGGAGAGAACCCTTAGGTACGAGGCGTACTCTCGGTGTCACAAGTATTTCGTCCTTGAGCCTTCTGATGATTTCTTTCTCGAGAGCTTGAAGCTTGGAGAAATCATCAATGAACATATCTGCGAGCTCAACGTCCACTGTCATCACATCGTTTTCGAAGGTCTCTAGGGTGATGAGATAGTCTGAAGACAATTCTT
>DCIC01000110.1:69581-73258 GCA_002315825.1 Bacteroidales bacterium UBA1736
AGCCTCTTGTGCTCTCTGTGGCAGGGGCAGCTGCCGGGGAGGATGCGGGTAAGGTCGCGTGTCCTGTATCTGAGCAGAGGCATAGCCTCACGGTTGATGGTGGTGAGGACCAGCTCGCCGACCTCTCCGTCGGGAACGGGCTCGAGAGTGTCGGGATCGACAATCTCTACTATGTAGTAGTCCTCCCATATATGGAGGCCGTTTTGCTCTTTACATTCGAATGCTACTCCCGGGCCGCACATCTCGGACATTCCGAAGGAGTTGTAGGCCTTGACGCCCAGCATATTCTCAATACGTTTGCGAGTGTCTTCGGAGTGGGGCTCGGCGCCGATGACAAGGGTGTGGAGCTTGATATCCTTTTTGGGGTCGATACCCTGCTCGAGCATAACATCATGCAGGCGGGCTGCATAGGAGGGGATGGCGTGTACCACTGTGGTACCGAAATCCGTAAGGAACTTCAACTGACGCAGTGTGTTTCCTGCTCCCGCGGGGACGGTGAGCATTCCGAGGCGTTCCGCCCCATACTGGAATCCCAGTCCTCCGGTAAACATTCCATAACCCGAAGTGTTCTGGAATACGTCACCGGGGCGACAGCCTACCATCCACAGACAGCGTGCGACGGCATTGGCCCACTGCTCCAGATCTTTTTGGGAATGGAGGATAACGGTAGGGTTGCCGGTGGTGCCTGACGAAGAATGCAGGCGGACGCACTGCTCCAGAGGGATAGAGGCTATCCCGAAAGGATAGGTATCCCTGAGGTCCTGTTTGGTAGTGAAGGGTATTCGCCTGAGGTCCTCGAGGCTGTGAATGTCTTCGGGGCCCAAATTGATTGATCCCAGACGCTTTTTGTAGAAAGCCGACCCCATACAATGCTTCAGGGTGCCTCTGAGCCTTTCAAGCTGCAGATTCTCTATCTCCGAACGAGAAAGCGTCTCGAACTCTTTGTTGAAAAATTCGCTCATATACTATTTTAATATTCTCAAATCCTCGACAACATTTTTCTTGTTTTCCGTATCTCTGGCAAGAGAACCGGGGGCCTTGAGCTGGACATTGGCCTGGATGCTGAGCGCATTTCTGAGCTTGTTTTCCAATTTCTTCTCAAGTGTCTTGATAGGTATGAGTGTGTCGAAACTTGAATCAAAATGTTCGGGTCTGACTTCCACCCAGATGTTGAGGATGTCGAAGTTGTCCACTCTGTCCACAATGATCTTGTAGTGGGGAGTAAGCTCGGGCATACTCAGGATTACGCTCTCGATCTGGCTCGGGAATACGTTGATACCTCTGATAATCAGCATATCGTCGCTTCGTCCCACTATCTTGCCCATCTTTACGAAAGTCCTGCCGCAGGGGCAGGGGTCATCGTAGAGGGTGGTGAGGTCCCTGGTCCTGTATCGCAGAAGGGGCATTCCCTGCTTGGTGAGGGTGGTGAATACAAGCTCTCCCTGCTCTCCGTAGGGGAGAGACTCGAGGGTGTCGGGGTCTATGATCTCGGGGAAATAGTGGTCTTCGTTGATGTGCGACCTGTCCTGCTCCTCGCATTCGTAGCTGACACAGGGCCCCATTATTTCACTCAGACCATACAGATTGTAGGCTTTGATGCCCAATTTCTGCTCAATCTCCTGTCTCATACTTTCGGTCCACTGTTCGGCGCCGAATGCGCCTACGCGAAGGGAGGTATCTTCTTTTTTGATGCCGAACTCCTCCATCTTCTCGGCCAGATAAAGGGCGTATGAAGGGGTGCAGGCGATGGCTGTGATTCCGAGGTCCTTGATGAGCCGCAGATGCTTCTCTGTGTTGCCTGTCGAGGACGGCACCACTGTCGCGCCAAGATTCTCGACTCCATAATGGACTCCGAGACCTCCGGTAAACAGTCCGTAGCTATAAGATACGGAGACAGTGTCATTTCTTGTAATGCCATAGGATGACAGACATCTGGACATACATTCACTCCATACTCCGATGTCTTTTCTGGTATATCCCACGATTGTGGCCTTGCCCGTGGTGCCTGATGAGGCGTGGATGCGGACTATCTCGCTCTGGGGAGCGGCCTGAAGTCCGAAGGGATAGTTGTCCCTGAGGTCGGCCTTGGTCGTGAAAGGGAGTTTGGTGATGTCGTCGATGCTTACAATATCATCGGGGTGGATGCCTTTTTCCTGAAGTTTCTGTCTGTAAAAAGGGACATTGTGATAGACATAGTCCACCAGTTTGTGCAGGCGAAAGCCCTGCAGCTCTCTGCGGGCTTCTCTGTCCATACACTCATTATGCGGGTTCCAAATCATAATTTGTCAAAGTTGTTTTATTCGGCATTGAAACCGAGGTCAAATGCTTTCTGGTTGGATGCCACTACGGCATCCCCCTTGCCCGCAAAGACTCTTGCTATGGCTTCTCTGAGCTGTTCGCTCTTGAGGAGTCCGATGTATCTGGACGCCATTCCGAGAAGGACCATATTTGCACTCTTGGGGAGTTTGTTTTCGAGCGCAATGTTTTCGATGTCAAGTTTCGCTACGTGGGGGAAAGATTCCAATTCCTGGATGAGCTTCTGCTCGTCAGGATAGTTTGAGATGTTGATCAGCGGCTTGGAGCCGGTCACTATCCATCCGTCCTTTGACAGGAAGGGGACGTATCTGAGAGCCTCCATAGGCTCCATCGCCAATATCATATCCGCAGTGCCTTTGGGGATAAGGTCGCTGTGGATGGTCCGGTCCGAGAGTCTGAGGTTGCTCTGTACATCGCCTCCTCTCTGGCTCATTCCGTGTACTTCTGCCTGTTTGAGATTGAGACCTGCCTTAGTTGCGGCCTCTCCTATGACGGTGGCAATGGACAGGATACCCTGACCTCCGACGCCGCACAATATAATGTCTGTCTTGCCCATACTATTTCTTCTTGCGTTTGATGGTTTGCATACACTCCCTGCGCGGGATGATGACTGAAACTCCCGGATAGTTGATTTCTTCCCTTATCAATTCCTTGATGGCGGGGATATTGGCCGGGATAGGCGTAACCACCTTGACGTGGTCGGGATTGACTCCGAGGCCGAGGCAGATGGATTCGAATTTGTTGGTTCCGGCAGAGTCCTGGCCTCCGGTCATTGCGGTGGTGAGGTTGTCGGAAATGATGACTGTAATGTTGCTGTTCTCATTGACGGCATCCAGGAGGCCTGTCATTCCGGAGTGGGTGAATGTCGAGTCTCCGATGACGGCGATTGCGGGGAAAAGGCCCGCGTCAGCGGCTCCTTTGGCCATTGTGATGGATGCTCCCATATCAATGCAACTGCTCAGGGTCTGGAAAGGCGGCAGTGCTCCGAGGGTGTAGCATCCGATGTCTCCGAAAACTCTTGCTTCGGGGTATTCGGCCACCACTTCGTTCAATGCCTGATAAACATCCCTGTGCCCGCATCCGGGGCAGAGTTGAGGCCTTCTGGGAACGACATTCTCCGCTTCCTGGAAGCTGCATTCGCTTGAGATTCCGAGAGCCTTGGCAACGCAGTCGGGATTGAGCTCACCCGTGCGGGGAAGGTCGGAAGTGAGACGGCCCTTGATGGGGTATGCGGCTCCGAGAATGCCCTTGATCTCTTCCTCGACCATTGGCTGCCCGTCTTCCGCTACCAGGATGCTGTCGCACTCTGATGCAAATCTGCGGATTGCCTCGACGGGGAGGGGATATCTGGAAATCTTCAA
>DCIC01000110.1:73341-75802 GCA_002315825.1 Bacteroidales bacterium UBA1736
CTGCTGCCTTTGTGGACTGTCACTGCGGCTTCGGATTGCTGGACCATCAGGGGCTGCTTTTCGATGAGAGAAGCGTACCTTCTTCTGGCAATGCCGGGCAGGAGGACCCAGTCCTTGCCTGTCACAGGGTTGAATCCGTTCTGAGGGCGTCGCTCTCCCACCTCGACGGCGGCTCTGGAATGGGCGAGTCTTGTGACTACTCTGAAAAGTACAGGTACTCCCAACTTTTCGGACAAGTCAAAGGCTTCCGAAATCATTGAGTAGGTCTCCTGCTGATTTGAAGGCTCGAAGACGGGTACAAGTGCGAATTTGCCGTAAAATCTCGAGTCCTGCTCGTTCTGGGAAGAATGCATTGAAGGGTCGTCCGCTGCGAGCACAACGACTCCTCCGTTGACTCCGGCGATAGCGGAATTGACAAAGGCGTCGGCGCATACGTTCATCCCGACGTGCTTCATACACACCAGAGCTCTCTTCCCGGCGAAGGACATTCCGAGCGCGGCCTCCATAGCAGTCTTCTCATTGGTGCACCAGCGGCTTCGTATCTCGGGATTGTGCTTCTGAATATATTCAGTAATCTCTGTAGAAGGTGTGCCGGGGTATGCGTACACTCCCGACAGGCCTGCATTTATGGCTCCCAAGGCCAGGGCTTCATCTCCCAACAATAATCTTTTGTCCATATCTGCAATGGTTAAATACATACTATTAACCTACAAATATAGCAAAACGAGATTGTTCATCCAATAGGAAATCAATTCACTTCTATCAGTTTGTCTTTAAAAACATACCAAAGATATCCTCTCACTTCGCTGTATCCCATAGCGCGGTACAGGCTGACGTATTTGCTGATCTGCTCTTTGTGCTTTTTATCGGAGCCTCCGAATTTGTAATCCACTATCCTGACGCTTCCCTGCTTTGATACAATGACTCTGTCGGGACGGTGCAGAGTCCCGTCGGTGTCTATGATGCTGGTCTCGTTCAGGATGCGCGCCTCACTTCCGGAAGGGAATAACTCGGGGCGTGAAAGGACTTTACCCCGGAGAAAGTCGTAGTGTCTGCTGTTTTTGACCTTGTCCAGATCATCGGTTGTCCTGATGATGGAGAGGATCTCGTGAAGCTCTATTCCGGCGAGACGCTGCGATGCATCGCCTCCCACACTGCCGTCCTCGCCGAAGAAGTCAAGGGCGTCGGAAGAGGGCTTGAGCCTCTGTCCTATCGGAATGGATGGATACTTTGTGCTGAAATCCGTTTCGGTCGGTTCGTCCCTGTCCATCTTGGTGAAATCGTACATCTTGCCGAATTCGTGGCCGTGATTCCTGCAGAAGGCATAGAGCAGTTGGGAGAAGTCCTTGAACGGGTAGTCCTTCCCATTGTCCACACTCTGGCGGAAGGCTTTGGTCGTGGGTTCAACTGCAATGATGTGCAGGCACTTGGTCGCTCTTGTGGTCGCCACGTAGAAGACATTGATGTTGTCCACCGCCTGCATCTTCTTTTCATTGAGGTAATCAGCTCGGAAAAGAGTGTCGTTGGTTTCCTGCTTGAGCATTACAGGATAGATTCCTTCGGCCTTCCCTTCCAGTGTCGTCCCTGCGAGGTCGGGATGGCTCCAATGGACCCCAGGCTTGTAAAAATTGCTGCTCCCGATATTGGGGAAGATGACGTAGGGGTATTCCAATCCCTTGGATTTGTGAATCGTGATGATTCTCACCGAGTGTGAATCCTTTGGTGAAGCAAGGGAAGGATCGATTCCTTTCCAGTATTTCAGGAACAGGAGAAGATTGTTGCCGTTGATTGATACCCAGTCCTGAAGCGTGTCCATAAATGACTGGATGTAGGGAATCTCTCCTTCAAACAATTGTGTGTCTTTCCGGTATAGGGCGCGTAGGATTTCCTCGCACAGGTCCACGAGGGAATGGTATGACTCGGGGATGTCGATTTCAAGCTCGGATGAGAGGAATGAGCCTAGCGAATCGTCCGGATTCTCCGCCCCTGATAGAAGGGAGATGAGTCTGCGGACTATTATGGAGCTCTTGACTTGAAGTGAATCGTCGGATATGACGTTTATTCCGGCGGATATCAATAGAGATGCAATCTGGCTGCCTATTGCATTAGTCCTTACGAGGATGGCGATATCTCCGTATCTGGCTCCCGCATCGCGGGCGGTCTTGATGGATTCCAATATGGTGGCATCGGTGTCATCTTTTTCCACCATAGAGATTTTTACATAGCCCTGCTGGGCTTCTTCTTTTTTGACATCCTGGTGGACATCATTGTAGATGGCAGAGAGATTGAGGGGGTCGGTCTGAAGAGCGAGGACTCGGTCTATTTGGGAGGAAGCATATTTGTAGAATTCGTTGTTGAAATCAACGACTGCGCAGGTGCTGCGCCAGTTGTCTTTCATCGGCTCTTCTTTTGCGGAGCTTATCTGCTTTTTGACACCTGTAGCCAGAAGGTTCCAGTCCGA
>DCIC01000110.1:75877-80453 GCA_002315825.1 Bacteroidales bacterium UBA1736
CCGCGGGATTCGCTTTCTCTGATCAGGGGCAGGAAATTGTCCCATTGCATAATGGAGGTGTCCTGAAACTCGTCCAGAAGAAAATGCTCGTACCTTACGCCCATTTTTTCGTATATGAACGGGGCGTCACTGCCGTCGATGATGTCTTTGAGAATCTTGTTGGATTCGTCCAGAACCATCACGTTCTTCTCCTTGAGGAGATTGTCAAATCTTGCAAAGAACTCTCTCACTATGCCCAGACTGTAGGTCTGTTCTTTCAGGATTTTTGCCGTGAGGGTGACTTGTTCGTTTTCGGTCTTGCCGGCATCATTGCAGACCTTGCGTATGAGCGAGAGATTGTCTTTTGAAAAAATATTGGCAGGATCAATGTTCCACTTTTCGCAGAGCGAAGTGAATTCGCTTGATTTCAATCTTTCTGCCGCTTCGTACAGGTCGTTTTCTATATTGACCTTTTTGCCTTCATTCAATTGGCTCATCACCAGGGTCTTCATCCAGGCAATCAGCTCTGTCTGATCTTCGGTGAGCTCATCGAGGATACGGTCAATGGCTTCGTGGATGAGCGATTTCTTGTCCAGCTCCACCTGGTAGTCGGCAAATTGGCCTATCTCTCTGGAGAAGGCTTTGAGGGTCTGCTGGAAGAATTTGTCAATGGTACTGATGGAAAAAGAGCTGTAGTCGTGCAGGATATTGATCAGCATTGAGCGCGCCTTGGGGTTTTTTGCACTGAGGGAATGAAGCTCTTTGAGAATGCGGCTTTTCATCTCGTCGGTGGCCTTGTTTGTAAAAGTCACAGCGAGGATATTTCTGTACGCATCCGCTTTTCCGTTGCGGAAGAGGTAATCCAGATATGTCTGTGTCAGCCTGTAGGTCTTTCCCGAGCCGGCTGAGGCTTTAAGAATTTTCATCATTTCCCACAAATCATTTTGAAGTCACAGTGCTCGCATATCTTTTCGTTGTCGGTCCTGTGGAATGGGGTTCCTGGGTCTGAGAGCTCTGCGAGCAAACTCTTCAGCCCTTGTTCCATCTCGTCGCAGAAAGTCTTTCCGGGAGACATATTCTGAATCGGGGAGACAAACAATTGGGTCAATGGATAGATGGAATTGACAATCTTTTTATTCTTGAATTCCTCGTCTCTTTTCAGGAAAACGTCATAGAGGTATAGCTGCAGGGCTATCTTGGGCCGTTTCTGCGAATCAGGACCAAACAACTCACTTACTCTCTGGACGGCATTGCTCTCGCTGATGTCCAATTCGGAATTATCCACTTTTCCTGTTTTGTAGTCCACTACTCGGATTTCTCCGGGGATGAAACTGTCCATTCTGTCGATATATCCTATAAACTCGAAACCTTCGATGGTGGCTCTTGTTTTCTTTTCCAGTCCGAGGATGTTGAAATGGTTTACTCCGTAGCTGTCCATCAGTTCGGAATCCCGTTCGAGGGTCTTTTGGACGTATTGGTACAGGATGTCCAGGAATATGAGGTTCCTTCCGCTCACGTCGATGGTCTTGAGCTGCTCCTTGATGCCCTCTTTGAGAGAGTTCAGAATCTTTTCCTTGTCTTTGAGAAGAGCATTGATATAGTCTTTTGTGATGGTCTTGTCTTCTCTTTCGTACAATGTCTGCATTGTCTTGTGGAAGACATTTCCCAGAGTGCCGGAATCGAGATATTCGGATACCTCGTCCTTTGCCTTGAGTCCTTTTACCTTTGAGTAATAGAATTGCGCCTGACAGGCAAGGTAGGTCTGCACGGCAGTGGCGGACAGGGTAAGGGAGCGGATTGCCTGCATATCCTCCGCCGTCTTGATGATGTCTGTGGACATTGAAGGCTGGACAATAGGGGCCTTTGCCACCATTCTGTTGACCTTCAGGCCGAAGTGCAATTCTATCTGTTTGATGTATCTGGACTCTTCGCCCGATTTGATGCCTTCTGTCCTGGAGTCCAGCAGCATCCATACTTTTTTGGCTCTTTGTATTAGCCTGTAGAAGTAATAGGCGTTCATAGCGTCTTTGTACTCGTATGTGGGCAGGCGGAAGCCAGTACGCAGCTCGGCGGGGATGAAGGACGATGAACTGGGGTGTTTGGGGAACACTCCTTCGTTGCAGGACAGGATGATTATGTTGTCAAAGTCTAGAGCGCGTGTCTCCAGCGGACCCATTATCTGAAGTCCCTGCAAGGACTTAGCTGCAAAGGGGGCGGACTTTTTGTCCTTTGTCTGCATTATCAGGGGGACGGTCTCGCCGTTGACTATCTGAGCGAGGAGTTTGTACCAGGTGGCGGGAAGGACACTTAGTTCGAATGAGGAGAGCCTCGTCACGGCCTCGTAGTATCTCTTGGCAAAGTCCAGCTCCAAAGCTCTTTCGTCCTGCTCCTTTTTGACAGTAAGGGCGGTCTTTGAAATGATGCTCAGGCAGTAGTCCTCGATGTCTCTTATCTGTTTGCTGTCCGCAGCCTTGGAATCCTTGACGACAGCCTTGAATATCATATCAAACAGCTCTGACCCACATAGGTCGGACTGGGGGATATAGTATTTGGCGTCTTTCTTTATCTGCTTGAACCGGGCCCGGTCATCATCGCTTGCGGCGGTTTTTATCAGGCTATTGGAAAAGATGGCCCATACCTGCTTGTGGTAGAAATGCCATTCCCCGTTCTTCTGCCTCAGGTGCATCTGCAGGGATGCGATTTCATTCATAAGGGAATGCAGCGCGCAGGCCTTCATCGGGTATCCCATAGTGACGTTGACCTTTTGGATATTTTCCGGGATGCTGTTGAGGGTGGCGAGAAGAAGGCTTTCATCAGGGAGCACAATGGCTGTCCTTGTCTCGAGCTCCTGCTCGGGGATTGTTGACAGTATGGCGGGGAGTTGTTTGGCCTGGCCTATGTTTGAGGGGATGCTGAGCACATTGATTTCTGGAGTGGGGAGGCCGTCCGGGTCCGGAGTGAATGCCTGAGTGAATTCCTCCACATTGCCCTGCAGAAATTTCGAGGATTTGTTGTGGGGGTCCTTGATCATCTCGGATGAGAAATCCCAGCAGAACTCTGCGATGTGTGCGTTTCTCATTTTGCGCAGTACCTTTTTCTCGCATTCGTCGAGGGCGTTCAATCCTACGAAAATGAATTTGTGGCAATCCGGGAAGCTTTCTGCGAGGATGTCGGCGATGGCTTCCTTGTCCAGCCTTTGGGCGAGCTCTCTGTACACCATTCCGTCATAGGACAGGCCGGAGCTTTTCAAATCTGCCTTGAAATCGGTGTACAACTGCCCCAGGATATCCCAGATCTGAAGGTAGCTTTCCTTCATCGCACCGCCCGTCCGGAAGTGGTTGATAAACTTCTCGATGGCTTCTCTCTGGGTATCGGTAAGATACGAAAGGGAGTCCTGCAGGTTCTTGAAGTCGGAGACATTGGTAAATATGGCTCCGGCGTCTATGAGGTATCTGTCCACATCGGAGAAGTCATTCATTATGACATCTCCCCAGAAGATGAAGTCGTCCAGGCTCTCGGCCTTTTTGTTGAGCTTTCTGTAACATTCGTACAGGTGGAGCAGGAGTTCTATCCTGTCCGTCTTTGTGATGCCGGCAAGTCTGTGGAAGAAATCATCAATTGTTGTAAGCGTGGGGGCAAGCACAGGCTTGCTTAAGCCAGTGATCTCTTCTGAGAGATATTTCTGGAAGAATACTCCGGACCGCCTGTTGGGAAATATGAAACAGAGGTCAGTAAACTCAGAAGTCGTCCGACAATAATGCCGGGCGACTTGTTGTAAAAATGGAATCATAGTCTAGTCAATTGTCCACTCCACTCCGTCCTTGGTGTCTTTTACGTTGATGCCAAGCTCTTTGAGACTGTCTCGTATGTGGTCGCTGGTGGCCCAGTCCTTGGATGCCTTTGCTGCGGCACGGGACTCCAGTACCATATTCATAAGTCCGGAGATTGTTTTGGCGGATTTGGTGTTGTCATTGTCATCATCTCTGAGGCCCAGTACTCCGAATACGATGTCGTTGAACAGCTGGACAAGGGTGTCGGTGTCTCCCTTGCTTAGCTGGAATTTCTTGTCCTTTGCGGAATTGATGATTCTGACGGCATCAAAGATGTGTGAGAGTACGATGGGAGTATTGAAATCATCGCACATCGCCTCATATACTCCATCAAAGATGGCCTTGACTTCTGAGTTGTCCGCCGGACAGGTCTCGGGTGCCACTGAGGATGAATATTCGCCGTATGCGAGTCGGGGAGCCTGGACTCCTGCCATTGCGTAGAGGTCCTTTGCTGCCTGGAGCACTCTCTTCAACCCCTTCTCGGCTGCCTGCAGGGCTTCGTTGCTGAAGTCAAGGGTGCCGCGGTAGTGCGCCTGGAGGATGAAGAAACGTATGGTCATAGGGCTGTAAGCCTGGTCGAGCTTGGGATGGTCTCCGCAGAAGAGCTGGGGAAGGGTTATGAAATTGCCCAGTGACTTTCCCATCTTCTGCCCGTTGATGGTGATCATATTGTTGTGCACCCAGTAGTGTACGCCCTGGGTGTTGCGGGAGGCGACATTCTGGGCGATTTCGCATTCGTGGTGGGGGAACATAAGGTCCATTCCGCC
>DCIC01000139.1:0-4269 GCA_002315825.1 Bacteroidales bacterium UBA1736
TGGGTGGGAAGATTCATCCCGACCAAGAAACTCTCCATAGCCCTCGAATCGCTTGCTGCAGTGGACAATACACATAATTTCCGCCTCCACATCATCGGAGAAGGGACCCCCAAAGAAAATCTCCAATACAGGGAGCTTGCAAAGAATCTCGGAATAGCGGACATATGCACATTCTACGGAAGACAGCCCAATGACTTTGTCCAGAAAATGATGCGGGAGAAAGACCTGTTTATATTCACAAGCATTCACGAAGGCAATCCTCACGTCATTCTTGAGTCAATTGCCAACAATCTGCCGATCATTTGCTTCGACATATGCGGACAAGGCAGCACTGTCGACAGCAGCATCGGCATCAAAGTCCCGATTCCGACATTGGACGAAGGGGTAAAAGGCTTCGTCGAAAAGCTCAATCATATTGACCGGAACAGGCATCTGCTCCAACAATTCTCCGCCAATTGCACCCAAAAGCAGCAAGAGCTCAGTTGGGACAGGAAAGCGGAACAAATGTATGAAATCTATGGCGACCTACTTCAATATTAACTACGAGTTCTCCAACGCCTCCGCACTCGCCAGGATTGACGAGGCAGTAAAATCCGAAGTGGCCGGATACATCTGTGTAGCCGACGGGAACATTCTACAGCAGGTACATAACGATATGGAGTACCGCTCTGTTGTCAACGGGAGTCTCTTTTCAATATGTGACAGCAGTTGGGTCCCGATGTACCTCAAGCAGATTTACGGAATAAGTGTCAGTCAATACAGCGGGAGCAGGATATTCAATGACATATTGTCTTTGAAGAAATACAGAATGTACTTTCTGGGCGGATCAGGCAAGATCCTCGACTCACTCAAGGAACAATTGACCGCAAAATATGATGAGCGTATAGCCGGGATGAAGTTTGACGAGCTCCCCTTCTGCGATGTCAATGATTTTGACTATCAATCAATAGCCGCAGCGATTAATGCCGATAGTCCCGATATAGTCTGGGTATCTCTTGGCGCTCCCAAGCAGGAGATATTTATGAACAGGCTAAGGCCCTTACTTAAGAGAGGTGTAATCATCGCGGTAGGTGCCGTATTTAAATTCTACAGCGGGGTATCCGAGAAAAGAGCCCCGCAGTGGGTTGTCCGCTGCCATCTTGAATTCCTGTACAGACTGCTGTCCAGTCCCAAAAAGCAATTCATTCGTTGCAGTCAGATTATCAGAACTCTGCCTTCTATCATAAAGGAAGAAAAAGCTCAAGCCCGCAACAAAGCTCAATGAAAAGGAACAACGCAATAGACCTTGCACGCTCAATAGCGATAATTCTCATCGTCAGCTGTCATTTTCTGATTTTTTCAGGCGACGCTCCCACAGCGAAGGCCGGTCAGTATCTGGCAGGTGTCGGCAATTTTCTTTTCTTTGCGATTTCAGCTATTCTATTCTTTCTTATCCGTAGGGAAAAAGGAGAGAATGCATTCAAAGTCAAGCATTTCCTCCCAAAGAGACTTTTCAGGATATTCATCCCCCTGTGGCTGTTTCTCACCATCGCCCTCTGTTTGTATTCAATTATCGGAGTGCAGTTCAATCCCACTGACGCAGTATTGAATTATCTAGGGTTGGGATGGTTTGGCAAACTTCCCGATCAGGGCCATCTTTGGTTCGTGACTATGATTATCCTGTGCTACCTTATGTATATTATAGCCGCCAATTCCTTCCTTTCCCGCAAGCCCATAAAGGGTGCCCTTTGGATAGTCCTGCTTGTCTTGTCCATATCTCTCGAATTATCATTGGAAATTTACGGCCTGCCAGGTTACTCCATCATTATTCTCTTTTACTCACTGTATCTGTTTCTCAACGGTGACAAGTATATTGGATTCACCCAAAGCGCAAATGCTGCTCTGATATGGATAAGTTTTGCCGTTTGCAATGCTCTGGCATTGTTCGTTTATCTTTATCCCTCGGGATATCCTTTTGAAGTCAGTATTCAGAGACTCTCCTGTGTTGTCGCAGGCATCACCACTCTCAACATCATAATGAGATATGGCGGAACAATCACGCCAATCAGGCCTTTATCGCAGTTAGCCACAATCAGTTATGAAATATATCTGGTCCACCATATGCTCTGCAGCGGACGATTGTCAGTGGGCCACCTCACAGACCATTTTCTCTTGAATTACTTGATCCTCTGGCTTTGCACCATTCCCTCGGCCTGGATTCTAAAGGTCATCGGATCCTTTCTCTGCAAGAAAATCACATCAGTCTTCACTCTTGCCGACAAGCAGCAGCTCTGACTGGAAGAGGACAACAGCGACAACGGCGGCTACAATTCCCACAATATAGCCCAATGTCCTGTCAAGAGCAAGACCTCCGTTCTGGTGTGGAGCCGCAATGAAGAAAGAAAAGACGACAAATGTCATAATAGTGGCCGGAATGGCTGAAATAAGGTATGTCCAGCCCTTGTGATACGACTTGAAATATTTTGATATCGCCCAAAGCATCATCATTGACAGTATCTGATTGCAGATACCCACAAATGTCCATACGTTGTCAAACTTCATTCTGGCCAAGAAAACGACCAACACAAAACAAGGAAGAGCTACCAAAAGCCTATTCTTAACTTGTTTCTGGTCAATATGCAGGCTGTCGGCTATGATAAGTCTGCAACTGCGCATTGCTGTATCACCTGTTGAAATCGGGCATACAATAATACCAATTATTGCCAATATGGCTCCGGCCCTTCCCAGCCAGGAATTGCAGACTTCGTTTACCATCACCGCTGTCGATTTGCCGGCGAGCATCTGGGCATTGATACCCTCGGCTCCGCCGAAATACGCATTTGCCGCAGCAGCCCATATCAGTGCAATCACACCTTCACAAACCATAGCAGCGTGAAAGACCTTACGCCCCTGCATCTCACTGACCATACATCTTGCCATAAGTGGAGACTGAGTGGAATGAAATCCGGACAGAGCACCACAGGACAGCACTACAAAAATCATCGGGACAAATGGGTACTGTTCTGAGCTGAAATGGAAATTATGGAAACGGGACAGGGTCAACTCAGTCATATGGGCTTCGCCACCGACAGACTTGATAATCATCATCACTGCAATAGAGACACACATAAATATCAGCAGTATCCCGAACACCGGATATACCTTTCCTATTATTTTGTGTATAGGCAAAATAGTGGCAATGATATAATATGCAACAATTATCACCAGCCATATCCATCGATTCCAATTGGTAAGGGAGTTGAGCAAATCCACTGGACCGACAATAAATGATACGCCTGTAGCCAGAAGAAGGAACATTGTTACCACCATAAGTATTTTTCTGGCCCCCGACCCGAGAAAATGGCCTATGATTGACGGAGCATTAGTACCTTTCCCACGAAGAGATATCATTCCCGCTATATAATCGTGCATTGAACCGAAAAAGATGTTTCCGACAACAATCCACACATAAGCCAATGGCCCGAATGCCGCTCCCAAAATGGCTCCAAAAATAGGACCAAGCCCTGCGATGTTGAGAAACTGAATGGTAAACATCTTCCAGGTCTTCATCTTCACGAAGTCCACTCCGTCTTCCATCGTATGCAACGGTGTCTGCCTTTCAGGACTGGCTCCGAATTTCCGTTCAAGGAATTTACCCCAGAAGTAATTGCCTAAAAGAAGACAAATAAGACAGATAATAAAAGTAATCATAATGATTCAAATCGATCTTTAATATAATGCGCAGGGTTGCCGCCAACAATGGTATAAGGTTCGACATTCTTGGTCACGACAGAGCCGGCAGCGACAATGCTGCCTTCTCCTATGCTTACACCCGAGAGTATGATACTGTTGTACCCTATCCATACATCATTCCCTATCGTGACTTTTTCTGCCTTCTGATGCGCACCCTGCCAGATGAATTGTCCCTTTACTGAATAATCGTGGTCATTGCGTCCGATAATTGATACATTTCCGGCAAACATCACATAATCCCCTACCGACAAAGGCGCGTCCACCAGACAAGATGGGCCGAATTGGACATTGTGTCCCAAGGTGACACTATACGTCTTATTAAATCTGCAATTGCCCATTATCCTGACAAATCCACGATAGTTGACATTCCTGAACTTAAACGTACAGAGTAAGAAAGTACGCAGCTTGTTTAACAAATAATTGACGACAAAACGTCGTTTACTTGTCCCAAAGGGCATATTGCTATACTCGATTTTCATAGTGTCCAAATATCTTGCGAAGATAGAAAAAATATATTATGTCATCAATTGATTCCGG
>DCIC01000139.1:4380-4908 GCA_002315825.1 Bacteroidales bacterium UBA1736
GATACATTCTGCTATGTTGTTTTTAGGATTGTCAATTTATGCCTGGATTACGATCGTGGTTATTCTGACCGTCTTTCTGATCCTCTTGTTCACGAACCTGCCGGCGGATTTTGTATTCCTCGGAGGTATGTCAGTCTTGTTCCTCACCGGCACCTTGGATTTGCAGGAAGCCTTCGCCGGATTCACATCCAATTCGGTGCTGGTAATCGCCGCCCTATTCATCGTGATTGCCGGCTTGGTCAATACTGGTGTTTTGCGTTGGATTGTGAACCACGCGCTCGGCACCCCTCGCCTGTATTCTACCGCCATTGCAAAATTGATGATACCGGTCGCCGCGCTGAGTGCGTTTTTGAGCAATACGGTCGTAGTGGGGCTGTTTGTCAGAATTGTCAAAATGTGGGCAAACAAACTTGGAATATCTCCTTCCAAGTTGTTGATACCCCTCAGTTATGCGTCCGGAATGGGCGGGGTCTGCACTTTGATAGGGACTCCTCCTAATCTTATCATATCCGAGGCATTTGGTGCTGA
>DCIC01000015.1 GCA_002315825.1 Bacteroidales bacterium UBA1736
GATCCTTGGGCAGGTTCATACTATGTAGAGAGTCTTACAAACGAGCTTGTTGATAAAGCTTGGGCCCTCATCGAGGAAGTTGAGAAACTCGGCGGTATGGCAAAGGCCATCGAAACCGGAGTTCCCAAGATGCGTATTGAAGAGGCTGCAGCCCGCACACAGGCACGTATCGACTCCGGCGCACAGACAATCGTCGGCATCAACAAATATGGTCTTGATCACGAAGATCCTATTGATATTCTCGAGATCAACAACACTGAGGTTAGAAAGCAGCAGGAAGAGGCTCTTGCAGAACTTCGCGCAAATCGCGACGAGAATGCATGCCGTGCAGCTCTCGATGCTCTCACAGAAGTTGTACGCACAGGAAAGGGCAATCTTCTGGAAGCCGCTATCGAATGCGCAAAATTGCGTTGCACCCTTGGTGAGATAAGTGATGCATGTGAAAAAGTTGTAGGACGTTATCAGGCAACAATCAGAACCATTTCAGGAGTGTACAGTTCAGAATACAAGAAGGATGCACAGTTCGATGAAGCTGTTCGCCTTACAGACGAATTTGCAAAGAAAGAAGGACGTCGTCCCCGTATCTTCATCGCAAAGATGGGACAGGACGGACACGACCGCGGAGCAAAGGTTGTAGCTACAGGATACGCTGACTGCGGATATGATGTTGATATGGGACCTCTCTTCCAAACTCCGGAGGAGGCTGCACGCGCAGCTGTTGAGAATGACGTACATATTGTAGGTGCATCCTCACTTGCTGCAGGTCACAAGACACTCATCCCTCAGCTCATAGAGGAGCTTCGCAAACTCGGACGTGAGGATATTATGGTCGTTGCAGGCGGTGTAATACCTACTCAGGACTATGACACCCTCTATAAGGCTGGTGTTGCAGCAATCTTCGGCCCTGGTACTCCTGTGGCATATTCTGCTGCCACAATGATGAAACTTATGTTGGGAAAAGAACAGTAATAGCTTATGAAACAGATAAATTATGTCAGTGCAGACGAAGCTGTAAAAGTTGTCAAGTCTGGTGACCATATACATTTCAGCAGCGTTGCAAGTGCTCCACAGTGCCTGATCCAGGCTCTGTGCCGCAGAGGTGATGCTGGAGAGCTTGAAGATGTACGCATTCATCATTTGCATACAGAAGGCCCTGCACCTTATGCTGACGAGAAATACAGCGGAATCTTCTTCCATCAGGGATTTTTCATCGGAGGCAATGTCCGTGCCGGTGTTCAGAGCGGTTATGCAGACTACATCCCTGTATTCCTTTCAGAGACTCAGAAACTGTACCGCTGCGGAGCAGTTCCTTGTGATGTTGCAATGATCCAGGTATGCCCTCCGGATGAAAACGGTATGGTATCACTCGGTACCAGCGTAGATGCGACTCTTGCTGCGGTAGAATGTGCAAAAACAGTAATAGCAGTAATCAATCCGCACGTGCCTCGCGCATTCGGTCAGGCAATGATTTCAATCGACCAGATTGATATCTTTGTCCAGGATGACACTCCTCTGATGGAGGCCAAAGTTGTCGTTCCGGATGAAACCGACCTCGCCATCGGAGAGAACTGTTTGCCGCTGATTAAGGACGGCGCTTGTCTCCAGCTTGGTATTGGAGCGCTTCCTAATGCTATTCTTGCAAAGCTCGGAAACCATAAGAACCTTGGAATCCACACGGAAATGTTCGCTGACGGCGTACTCGACCTGGTTGAAAAGGGAGTAATTAATGGCTCAAACAAGGTTACCGACAAGGGAAAGATCGTGTCAACCTTCCTTATGGGTTCACAGAAAGTCTATGATTTCATCGATAACAACCCTGACGTATTGATGATGGACGTAGGCTACACAAACGATCCTTTTGTAATCAGCAAGAACCCCCGTATGACAGCCATCAACTCAGCTGTGGAGATGGACATTACCGGACAGGTATGCGCAGACTCTATCGGAACAAAGCACTTCAGCGGTGTAGGTGGCCAGATCGACTTCATATACGGAGCATCTCTTGCTGAGGAAGGTGTGCCTATCATAGCAATGTCCTCCCGCACCAAGAAGGGCGTATCCAAGATATCACCGGTATTGAAGGAAGGCGCAGGCGTCGTGACTTCAAGATTCCACGTGCATTGGGTAGTGACCGAGTGGGGTGCAGTAAACCTATATGGCAAGAGCTATCAAGAGCGTGCACGACTGCTGACCTCCATCGCCCATCCGGACGACCGCGAGGCCCTCGAAAGAGCTGCTTTCGAGCGTTTCGGCAAGCACTACTTGATTGTGAAGTAATTCACGGAACAAGTTATATAGAACTAAAAAAGGAAGGCCTGAACAAAGGCTTTCCTTTTTTGGTGTATGGTAAGGGGAAAGTAACTAGATGATTCCCTGTTCAAGCATAGCCTGAGCCACTTTCATAAATCCGGCGATATTGGCACCCTTCACATAGTCAATGTGGCCGTCACTTTGTGTGCCGAATTTGACACATTGCTCGTGGATAGAATCCATAATGAAATGCAGTTTGTCATCCACTTCCTGAGCACTCCAACTGATATGAGATGCATTCTGCGTCATCTCAAGACCAGATGTAGCAACACCACCCGCATTCACCGCCTTACCGGGAGCGAAGAGGACTCCATTATTCTGGAAGAAATGAATTGCACCGGGTTGACAACCCATATTGGACACCTCGCAGCAGCACCACGTACCATTCGCTTTCAACTCCCTGGCATCATCCTCAGATAGTTCGTTTTGGAATGCACAAGGAAGAGCAATGTCGCACTTCACGCTCCACGCCTTCTTTCCAGGGGTGAAAATTGCCTTCTGAGGGAACTTTGTTGCCATATCTTCAACTTTGTTTCGGTTTGAAGCACGCATTTCAAGCATATACTGAATCATTTCAGCAGTGATTCCGTCAGGGATTTCACACACCCCGTCGGGACCTGAGATAGCAACCACTTTTGCTCCCAGCTGTGTGGCCTTCTTGCAGGCGCCCCAAGCAACATTACCGAATCCGGATATCGCAACAGTTTTATCTTTGATATCTTTTCCTGCTTTATGCAAAAGATTCTGAGTGAAGTACAATGCTCCGAAACCGGTAGCTTCAGGACGCAGGATTGATCCTCCCCAAGTGGATCCCTTTCCGGTCAAGACACCGGTATTATATTCTCTGGCCAATTTCTTATACTGCCCATACAGGAAACCAATCTCACGTCCGCCTACACCAACATCACCGGCAGGAATATCCTGATCGGGGCCGATGCACTGCCACAACTCCTGCATAAAAGCTTGACAGAAGCGCATTATCTCATCATCAGACTTGCCCACAGGATCAAAATCGGACCCACCTTTAGCGCCTCCCATAGGGAGGGTTGTGAGGGCGTTTTTGAACGTCTGTTCAAAGCCGAGGAATTTGAGCATAGAAGGAGTTACGGCCTTATGGAAACGAAGACCTCCCTTATATGGACCGATTGCACTGTTAAACTGGATGCGATAACCGAGATTGGTCTGAACTTCACCTCTGTCATTGACCCAAGTTACCCTGAAAGTAAAGATACGGTCGGGTTCAACCATACGCTCCACAATCTTGGCCCGCTCAAATTCGGGATGTGTGTTATAAACTTCTTCAACTGATTCCAGGACCTCCTGCACCGCCTGTAGATACTCGTTCTCACCGGGGTACTTGGCCTGAAGACTGGTCATTATTTCTTCTGTCTTCATAATAAAAAATTTATTCTACTTCCCATACAGACCCACTCTTCAGCAGGTCATCAACACAATGAATCGATGATTTTGTCATCACTTCCTTGACCTGGTCACGCACTCCGTCATCATAGGTAATGTCTTTAACATCTCTTATGACACCGAGAGCCACGGGATAGTCAGGGCCTTTCATATCGGCGAGAGCCGTCTGAAGTCCAATGTTATCACTATGAGAGTCGTGGACCAGAATATCCTCTTCAGTAAATCCGCCTTCACCAATATGGACCACGCGCAATTTCTTGCCATCATAGACAAGACCCTTCTCTTTGTCTTTTCCAAATATCATACGCTGACCGTCCTTGAGGATAATGGTATGATCAGCCTTGAGCTCGGGAGAAGACAATTCCTTGTGCGCCCCATCATTAAAAATGACACAATTTGTAAGCAATTCCACAACTGATGTACCGTCGTGAAGTGCCGCCGCCGTCATAATCTCTTCATTGAGAGCTAACTCAATATCCAGACTGCGGGCAAAGAAGGTACCTTTCGCTCCCAGAACCAGTGAGCCGGGATTGAAAGGATGTTCCACTGTTCCATAAGGAGAAGTCTTGGTGATGGCTCCAAACTTGGATGTCGGTGAATACTGGCCTTTGGTCAATCCGTAAATCTGATTGTTGAAGAGAAGTATATTGATGTCAATATTCCTTCGGATTGCGTGAATGAAATGATTTCCTCCGATTGCAAGTGCATCACCATCTCCACAGACCTGCCATACTGTAAGCCAAGGATTAGCCACCTTAATTCCAGTGGAGATTACCGTGGCACGGCCGTGTATGCTATGGAACCCATATGTATCCATATAGTATGGAAGTCTGGATGAGCATCCGATTCCGGAAACCACCACATATCTTTCCTTTTCATAATTGAGAGCCTGACTAACCTTTGGCAAGGCCCTTTGCAGAGCAGCAAGCACAGCGTGATCCCCACATCCAGGGCACCACCTTACTTCCTGATTACTCTTGAAATCTTTTGCTGAAAGAATGGCCATACCTACAACTCCTTTTTGATAGCATCGACAAGCTCCTTAATCATAAAGGGCTGTCCCTGTATCTTGTTATACTTCACAATCTTTGTTCCGGGCACTGCATCTGAAAGGTAAGCTGCGAAATGCCCGCTGTTCAACTCACACACCAAAACTTTGTCGAAGGCCGCAAGGACTTCTCTGGTATTGCGTGGCAAGGGCAGAATATAGTCAAAATGAGCATATCCCAATTTTACACCATCACTGACAAGCTCATCGATTGCGGAAGAAATATGCCCCATAGTGCCGCCCCAGCCCACAACAAGCAACTTGCCGGACTGCTCTCCGTGAACCTCAAGTTCGGGAAGGAAATCGGCTATCTTATCAACTTTGGCCCTCCTTTCCCTTACCATCATCTCGTGATTCAGAGGATCGGAAGAAATCGTTCCTTCGTGATTCTTCTCCAAACCTCCCACTCTATGTTCCAGACCTTTCTGTCCGGGGATAGCCCATCTTCTGACGAGAGTCTGAGGGTCACGCTCAAAAGGATTGTATTTTCTACCTTCCACCATAAGCCCCTTGACGTAAGGGGGATTGATATCGGGATAGTCTTTCATTTCAGGGATACGCCAAGGCTCGGATCCATTCCCAAGGAATCCTTCAGAAAGAAGGATAACCGGTGTCATATGTTCAATGGCAATCTTTGCCGCAGTGAAAGCCGCATCAAAGCAATGCGAAGGGGAATGAGCAGCAATCACAGGGATAGGACACTCGCCATTTCTTCCATACAAAGCCTGATTCAAATCAGTCTGCTCAGTCTTGGTAGGAATACCTGTTGAGGGACCGGCCCTCATAACATCTACAACAACAAGAGGAAGTTCAGTCATTGCCGCCAGTCCCAACGCTTCGCTCTTCAATGAGAGGCCGGGGCCTGAAGTGGTGGTGACAGCCAGATTGCCCGCGAAGGAAGCGCCGATGGCTGTACATATACCTGCAATCTCATCTTCAGCTTGCAATGTCTTAACACCCAGACTTTTGTATATGGCAAGCTCTTCTAGGATGGACGTGGCCGGTGTAATAGGATATGATCCACAGAAAAGAGGGAGTCCGGATTTCTCGGATGCGGCCAACAGGCCCCAGGCCACTGCCTGATTGCCGGAAATATTGCGGTACAAGCCTTTCTGTGGGTGAGCAGGACGAACGTAATAAGTATTAGGGATAGCCTGAATATTCGATGCGTAATTGAAACCATCCTGGAGCACCTTTCTATTTGGAGCTATCATTTCAGGATGCTTTTTGGAGAACTTGCGCTCGAGATATTGGAAAATGTAGTCCATAGGGCGGCTATATATAAAGCAAGCCATTCCCAGAGTAAACATATTCTTGCACTTGCGTATGGATTTGGTATCCATTCCGCTATCCTTGAGACTCTCTTGAGTAAGTGTTGTGATTGGAGCACAGATTATGGCACGGTCTTCGACTTTCATCTCCGTGAAAGGATCATCCGTCTGAAAACCGGCCTTCCTTAGAAGTGACTCATCAAAAGAATCACTGTCAATAAGAATCATTGCACCTCTTTTGCACCATTTGGCATTTGCCTTCAACGCTGCAGGATTCATTGCAACGAGCAAATCGCAGAAATCGCCGGGAGTGTTGATATCATCACCTCCAATATGAACCTGAAAACCGGATACTCCGGAAACTGTCCCGTGAGGTGCTCTGATTTCGGCCGGAAAATCTGGGAATGTGGATAGACCATTTCCATAAATGGCCGACATATCTGCAAAAAGAGACCCGGTGAGCTGCATGCCATCTCCCGAATCTCCTGCAAATCTGATTACAACATCTCCAGTTTCAATTACTTTATGTTGCATTTCGATTTAATTTATGTACTCCTTATTGAGCCTGCTGTGCCTGTGCTTGAGCCTGAAGTTCGTTCTGAAGTGTTTCCAAGGTTCTTCCTTCCGGAATGCCGAGCTCCTTGCGGGCTGCAGGAGTGAGATCTACACTCTGTGTGGTATCTACGTAAAGATACTGAGCGAGGTCCATAACAAAGATGTATCCGCCTGCTTTTGCAATCTTCTCAACAGCCTGCTGAGCCTTCTGCTGGATAGGGGTAAGAAGTTCAGTCTGCTGGTTTGCAAGTTCCTGCTGAATTGAAGTGTTGAACTCTTCGATTCTCTGCTGAATCTCTGCCAACTCTTTCTCCTTGCTCTCACGGATAGCTGTTGTCCAAGTTGAAGACTTCTGCTGATACTGCTGAGCCTTTGTCTGGTACTCTTCTACCATAGACTGATATGTCTCGCTTGCCTCTTTCTGTGATGCATTCAAGGTTTCTCTTGCCTTATCCATTTCAGGCATAAGGTAAACGAGCTCATTGAAATTGACATGTGCGAACTTGGTCTGTGCAAATCCTGTCACTGTAACCAAAGCCATTGCGGCGAATAAAAGAACTTTTTTCATATTACTTGTTAAAATTACTTATTTCAGATTCTACACTAGAATTGTTGTCCGATGACGAAATGGAACTGGCCCTTACCATACTCGGAATCGTCAAATCCATAACCCCAGTCAACTCCGAGCAGTCCGACCATAGGCAGATAAATCCTGACACCGACGCCGGCAGAACGCTTGATTTGGAACGGATTGAAATCTTTGATGTCCGCCCAACAGTTACCTCCCTCAAGGAATGCAAGCACAAAAATGGTTGACTGCGGTTTAAGAATGACAGGGTATCTCAACTCGGCCGTAAACTTGTCATAAACATTTCCGGCATAAGCGTATCCGTTGGAATTATATGCCGACGGAAGATACGGAGTCAGTGAATAGTTCTCATAACCTCGAAGAGCGATAACTTCCGTACCATAAGTACTATATCCGGACATACCGTCTCCTCCGACAAGGAAGCCCTCAAACGGAGAATAACCCCAGTTTCTGTTATAGTATCCCAAGTATCCGAACTGCGCTCTAGTCATAAGGACAAGATCTCCCACCAGCTTCGCATATATGGTACCACTGAACTTGACCTTATAATACTCAATCCACCGGTAACGCTGCGCTGCAGTCCAATTGTCATAATTGACATCTCTCCAACTGTCCCTGTATATCACATTGCCGTTCTCATCATAATCCTTCCTATTGAAGAGGGAGAATGGAGGTGTAAGCGTAACACTGAGCGAAAAATCTGATCCCTGGCGAGGATAAATGGTCTGGTCAGTGGATGTACGGCTCAGAGTGACGGAATAGTTGATATTGTTGGCAAGACCGTCATCAAAGATGAAATATCCCGAATACCAGTTAGTCAGCTTATATGTCTGCCAGCTGAGTCCGTTATAGAGGATGAAATAGTTGTCAGGCCATTTCAGACGGTTTCCCAAAGATGCTGAGAATCCATACACTTCCATCTGCCTGTCGTTGCTGAGAATACCGTAATACAACAAAGAGTTGGTCTGGCGGGTATAGTACGCGGAAAGATTCAGAGAAGTAGGTTTCTTTCCGAAAAGCCACGGTTCAGTGAAATTGGCAGTGAGCGCCGTATAATATGTACCGTTGGTCTGGAAACGGAAAGCAAGGTTCTGAGCATCTCCAAGCGGAACAGGACGCCAGGCATTCTTATCAAAGATCCTCCGGGTGGAGAAGTTATTGAAAGCGACTCCCACTGTAGCCACAAAGGTATTTCCGCCCCATCCTCCCGAAAGCTCGAGCGTACTTGAGGGCTTCTCAGTAACGTTGTAGACAAGATCTACGGTATTGTTCAACTGATTAGGAATAACTGAATAACCAGTGTTTCCATCCATAATGGCCTCAGGGTCGAATTGGCCCAGAGAAGCGATTTCTCTGATAGAACGCTCAAAATCTGTCTGGCTGAAAAGATAGCCGGGACGGGTATATATCTGTCTGCGGACAACCTTCTCACTGGTCAAATCATTTCCGTTGATGACAATATTGTTGAGGGTGGCGGGCTTTCCTTCGGAAATACGCATCTCAACATCGACCGAATCGCCCTCGATATTCAACTCTACAGGTGTCAGGTTAAAGAAAAGATAACCATTGTCCCTATATAGCTTGGTCACATCATAGTCACTTTCCTTTCCGCCTCCGAAGAGTCGTTTCTCCATAGTCACAACGTCATACACATCTCCCGGCTTGATATCGAGAATTTCGTTCAGAACATCTGTGGCATATACAGAGTTACCGGTCCAGGAAATCTTTCTGAAATAGTATTTCTTACCCTTGTCAATCTTGAAATCAATACCGAGACGGTCGGGCTCCACATAGTAGATTGAGTCTTTGACCAGCTTTGCATCACGATAACCGGCTTCATTGAACTTACTGATGAGCCCTTTCTTGTCATCGGGATAATCCTTCTCGCTGAATTTTTTACTTCTGAAGAAGTTGTAAATCTTATTCGACTTCGTCTTCTTCATTGAGGTTGACAGCTTGTAATCGGAGATCTCGCCGTCGGCACCTTCGAAATTGATCACCTTGATCCTCACTCTCTCCTTCCTGTCCACGGCGAATGTCACCTTAATGGCATTCTTTACCATTGTATCCTTCTGGACCTGAGGGGTAACCTCAACATTCATAAAGCCCTTGTCCTTATAGAACCGCTTTATGATATCCGATGATGCGGAAGCCACATACTCGGAATACTCTCCTCCCCTCTTGAGGTTCAATCGGTCCTGCAGCTCCTTCTTTTCCCCCGACTTGACACCGGAAAAATCCCAACGGGAGACCCTTGGACGTTCCTGTACGGTCAATTTGAAGTATGCAGAATCTCGGCTTGGAGTAAGGCTGTCGATTGACAACTGGATATCTTCAAAAAATTTCTGCTGCCAAAGACGATTGAGGATATCGGACAGGTCATCACTGGGGACACCTACGACCAGACCTTCTTTCAATCCCGTTATCTGGATAATCTGCTGAGCACTGAAATATGTATTTCCCTCAACGGTCACACCTGCGACAGTATATTTCCGGGGATTGTTATAATCCACTTCTATACCGTTGTTCTGTGCATTTGTGAAAAACGGCAAGGCCATCAGGAGGGCAGTCAGTACTATTCGGAATTTCTTCATCCTCAATATCCAAAAGTTTGCAAATATAATTCAATTATTTGACTTTTCCATACCGCCTGTCCCGTTTGGAAAACTCTTCCAGAGAGGCGCGGAATTGCGCGGCTCCGAAATCAGGCCAAAGGGTATCGACAAAAAGAAATTCAGAATATGCAGCCTGCCAAAGGAGATAATTGCTAAGACGCTGCTCTCCGGATGTGCGGATAATAAGGTCAGGGTCGGGAATGCCTGAAGTGACAAGATACTTCTCAAGACAGTCATCTCCACAGGCCGCCATACGCCGCGCTGCTTGTTCTATATCCCACTTGCCACTGTAACTGAGGAAAATAATCAAGGTCAAACCATCATTGGATGCGGTCATCTCCTCAAGACCACTGATTGCAGCATTCAGAATCGAAGAAAGGCGTTCTCTGTTTCCGAGCATCAGGACTTTGACATTGTTTTTCATCAAGGACGCAGTCTCCGCCTCGATGGTTTCGAGCAAAAGTGCCATTATCGAGCCTATCTCTTCCTGTGGACGACCCCAGTTCTCTTCCGAAAAAGCAAAAAGCGAGAGATATTTTACACCGCAGCGACGGGCTTCCTCTACACAAGAGCGGACGCTAGCGGCCCCCGCCCTGTGTCCGAATGTTCTCTGCTCCCCACGCTCACGAGCCCAACGGCCGTTTCCGTCCATAATAATGGATACGTGTACAGGAATCTTTGGGTTTTCAGTCTGCATTTGCTATGATTGAATTATATCATTTCTGAAATCTTCCCCCCAGAACAATTTGCTCCGAAGAGCCTCAATAAAGTTGGATTTCTCAAGCCGGACTCTCTTTAGCGAAAAACGTGCCATCTTTACTTCAACGATGGTGTCCTTACTGATGACAAATGATCGGTTGTCCACATTCAGCTTGAGCTTGTCATCTCTGGAGAAGAATCTGAGGCTGACCTCTGAGGTAGAAGAGACTACCAGTGGCCGAAGATTGAGATTATGAGGGGCAATGGGCGATATTATGAACACGTTTGCATCCGGGGTGCATATCGGCCCTCCGACACTCAGAGAATAAGCCGTTGACCCCGAGCTCGTGGCAACAAGAAGGCCATCCGCCCAATACGTGGGAAGAGGCTCACCGTTCAATATCACCTCAATGCCCAGCATTGCTGCACCAAAACGGCTGACTGCAATTTCGTTGAGGGCAAACGGTTTCTCTATGGACAAAGACTCACCTGACAGTCCGAACTCGAGCATTGATCTCTCTTCAATTGAAAACTTGCCATTCAGGAGCGGTTGCGCAATGTTTTCCGGACGATACTCGGACAAAAAGCCCATACGGCCCAGGTTCACCCCGAGCACCGGAACGCCGGTACCGGCAGCAAGACGCGAAGCGCTCAGGAAAGTCCCGTCACCCCCGACGCTCAGCAACACATCGATTCCGGGATTTAAAATACTCCCTACTTCCTCAAACAAACAACCGGCAGCCTCCAGTTCTAAACGCAGGCTGCGGTACGCCGGATTGGATTCCAACTGTTTATTCTGAAAGAAAACCCCAAGCTTCATAACATATTCACTATTCGACTTCCAAAAGTAGTAATTATTTCCATAAAAATCTTTATTTTTGCAAGTTGTCGGCCTTACCAAAGAAGGAAGCCGGCCAACTTACATCAGTTCGACAATGACAAGATTAAGCGTTAATATCAACAAAATCGCGACCCTCAGGAATGCCAGAGGTGGAAATACCCCGGATGTCCTTCTGGCTGCGACCAATTGCCAGATTTTCGGGGCGGAAGGTATCACCCTGCATCCAAGACCGGATGGAAGACATATCCGTTATGACGATGTACGCGCAATCAAACCGCTCATCACAACCGAGTTGAATATTGAGGGCAACCCCACTCCGAG
>DCIC01000043.1:0-26998 GCA_002315825.1 Bacteroidales bacterium UBA1736
GGAACACCTCCTTTTTGGAGCTGTTTTGACGCTTAGACGCGCTCGAAGCTGTGAGACAAGGTCTCAGAGAGAAAAAAGATCTCGGGACAGTACTTCTTTCCATTATTATATAGGCTCTTAGCTCAGTTGGTTAGAGCGCTACACTGATAATGTAGAGGTCGGCAGTTCAACTCTGCCAGGGCCTACAGCCTGGGGGTATAGCTCAGTTGGTAGAGCACCTGCTTTGCAAGCAGGGGGTCAAGAGTTCGAATCTCTTTATCTCCACTAAGGTTAATTTTTGACATAGCGATTAGCCTTAATTAAAATTAGAAAAAGGGATGACTAAAAGTCGTGAGATTGATAGTCATCTTTTTTTATTTATAAGCCTTTTTGATAATTCAGATATTTGTTATACGCCACCGAAAGCACTGTATCCACCGTCAACTGGGATTATGATACCGGTGACGAAGGATGAAATGTCACTAAGCAGGTATAGCATTGTGCCAACGAGATCTTCCGGTTCTCCGAATTTGTGAGTAGGCGTATTGGCTATAATTTTTTTCCCACGCGGTTTCAATGCTCCTGTTCCCTCCTCGGTAAGCAAAAAACGATTCTGATCAGTGAGGAAGAATCCCGGAGCAATGGCATTGCATCTGATGCCCATTTGAGCGACATGAACGGCATACCACTGCGTGAAATTATTGATTGATCCCTTTGCTGCGGAATATGCGGGAATCTTGGTCAGAGGTCGGATGGCATTCATCGAAGATACGTTCAGAACAACTCCCTTTCTAGCCTCAATCATATCTGTGGTAAAGACCATTGTGGAAAGCAGAGTCCCTTTGAAATTGAGGTCATAAACAAACTGGAAACCTTCCATATCAAGACCGTAAAAACTTTGTGAGAGATCTGTGTCAGTCTCCATCTGCTCGACGGCACAGGTCGCTTTTGGAGAATTACCACCTGCGCAGTTGATTAGAATGTCAATCTTTCCGAGTTTGGTATGAACTTCCTCCTTTGCCGCTTCCAATGCCTCTTTGTCAAGCGTACTGGCGGAAATGCCTATACATTTGATTCCGAACTCTTTTGATATGGCTTCCCCTTTTGCTGGATTGTCCTTGCTGCGAGAAATAACGGCTATATTCACTCCTGCCTCCGCAAGCCCCCTTGTAAGTGCACTTCCCAATACACCGAACCCTCCTGTGATCACACAGTTTTTGCCTTTCAAATCGTCAAAATTCCATTTCATACTATTAAAAATTATGCGTTGTACGTAGTTGAAATTGTATCGCCACCGTGCCCGGTCCAATTGGTATGGAAGAATTCTCCACGTGCCTTGTCTGTGCGTTCGTATGTATGCGCTCCGAAGAAATCGCGCTGAGCCTGAAGCATATTTGCGGGGAGCCTTTCTGAACGGTAGCCGTCGTAGTACTGAAGGCCGGCGGTCATACAGGGAGCCGGTACTCCGTTCTGCATTGCTGTGCATAGAACATTGCGCCAACCCTGCTGGGCGTCTGCGAGTTTGTCGGTGAAATATGGATCAAGAAGAATATTTGCTATATCGGGATTCTTGTCGAATGCTTCCTTGATCTTGCCGAGGAATACGCTGCGGATAATGCAACCTCCACGCCACATCAGTGCGATACCGCCGTAATTGAGATTCCACCCATATTCTTTGGCTGCTGCCTTCATCAATGCGTAACCTTGGGCATAGGATACCACCTTGGCTGCAAACAAAGCTTTTCTCAAGTCCTCGAGGAAGGCTTCTTTGTCTCCATCAAAGAGACGGGGAGAGGGCCCGTGAAGAATCTTTGATGCAGCAATTCTCTCTTCCTTTTGCGCGGAGAGACAGCGTGCGAAGACGGATTCTCCGATGAGAGTTAGAGGGACACCTTCGTCGAGGGCCGCAACGGCTGTCCATTTCCCTGTGCCCTTCTGTCCTGCGGTATCGAGTATATAGTCGAGTACATATTTGCCGTCTTCATCTTTCTTGGCGAGGATATCTTTGGTAATATCAATCAGATAGCTGTCAAGGTCTCCTTTGTTCCATTGCGAGAAAGTCTGATGCATCTCTTCGTTGCTCATTCCCAGAATATCTTTCATTATGTGGTAACACTCGCAGATCAGTTGGATGTCTCCGTATTCGATGCCGTTGTGGACCATTTTTACGAAATGGCCGGCTCCTCCTTCACCCACCCAATCGCAACAGGGGGTTCCGTCTGCTACCTTTGCGCATATTCCCTGGAAAATAGGCTTGACATAGGGCCAGGCTGCGGGAGATCCTCCCGGCATCATCGAAGGCCCTTTCAAGGCTCCCTCTTCTCCACCGGACACGCCGGTTCCGATATAAAGAAGTCCTTTGCTCTCAACATATTCTGTACGTCTTGCCGTGTCCGGGAAATGAGTGTTGCCACCATCAATGATTATATCACCTTTGTCAAGAACCGGGATGAGCTTGTCAATGAAATCGTCGACTGCCTGTCCCGCTTTCACCATCAGGAAGACTTTGCGAGGGCTTGCCAGAGATGCGACAAAATCTTCAAGGCTGCGGGCTCCATAGATATTCTTTCCCTTTCCGCGTCCTTCCATGAATTTGTCCACTTTTTCCACCGTACGGTTGAATACACTTACTCTGAAGCCTTTGCTCTCCATATTCAAAACCAGGTTTTCGCCCATTACGGCTAGACCGATCAAACCGATATCTGATAACTTTTCCATATTTTATTATTTAAATCTGCTTGGATGTGCCCAAAGCCCGAGTGCAGGATTGGAAATGTAGTAAACTTCCTCTCCGTCAGGCATACGGTTCCAACCGTCTTTGAGCGATGTGAAATGATATTTTTCCTTTATTGTATCAATGTCCGCCCACGCGAAGCCGACGCTTTCTATTTCTTTTCTGCTGACTCCCGGGCCGGGACAGTATGTAATATTGAATCTGCCCTCTGATGAACCGTGTATCAAGTGGGCTGAAGCACCGAGATTATCTTGGAGATCCTTGTTCCTGCGAGTTGCATCAAGAATGAAATCTGTGCCTTTGTACCCGTATTTTCGAATCAGAGAGTCTATTGTCTTGTCTTCACCGAATTCTTTGAGAGCCGGAGCAAGGATAATCAGTTCCGCCCCGTCTGCAAGGGCCATACGTGTACGGTAGATACTTTTATTCCCCAGCCAGGTACTTTTGAATTCCTCAGGGTCAAGATAGACGATGCATTTCTTCAGAGGTTTTTCAACCATAATGAAATTGGTCTTCAGAGACAAGTCCGCCGCTTTCTGGAAACATTCGAAATCGTCGCCAATGAATAGACCTTTCAGCTCCATCTCTCCCGTGGAATAATTCTTTGCAAGGACGGTCTGGATATAAACAATGGGCAGATTGGATGTGAAATGTGTGCTGGCGTACTCCAACACATCGCGAACGGGTGACTTCGCTCTTCCCATTATCCTTTCCATCCCGTAAGTGGCTCCGATGAAATGGCTTTTGTTTATTCCTTCTGAGCCTCCCACGCCCACAAAGATATTTTTGTTGTAGTTCGCCATCCCTATCACTTCGTGCGGAACTACTTGTCCGATGCTGAGTATGAGATCAAAAGTGGGGTCAAGAAGCAATTTGTTGATCTGGGCCGGCCACGAATAGTCCACCCTTCCTTCGGAAACTTTTTTGACGAATTCGGATGGAACTTCGCCGACCGTGACAACGTCATTTCTCCAGTCGTGCACTCTGAACCTGTCGAGCGGGATATGCCCATACATTGTCCGAATCTGTTCGTCTGTCATAGGGACGTGAGTCCCCAATGCGGGCATAACATCGGTAAGGTTGTGCCCGTAGAAATCATAAACCATTTCCGTGATGGGGCCGGCGTACGAATTCAATCTTGTGAAATCGGGCGGAATCGCCAATACACGGCATCGCTTCCCCAATCTGTCAAGCACCTGGAACAACGTGCTGCGGACTTCTTCTTTGCTCAGGCCTCCTGAGACAACTGTTTTTTCGCAAAATAACATAATCTATCGCTTAACTCTTGCGTTACCTTGCCAGATGCTCCATATCTGGTCCTCATCGGCGGGCTGAGCGTAGTCTGTCAGAAAAGTAGTTGCAAGTGCTCCGCTGGCCCATCCGAACTGAATCCATTTTTCCGAATCCCATCCCTTGAGAATGGCATAAAGCAGCCCTCCGACAAATCCGTCGCCACCTCCGATCCTGTCAAGAACGTGAATCTGTCGGGGCTCCACTATTTCCCACTTGTCTCCGCATAGCATAAGGGCACCCCAGTTGTGGGTATTTGTGTCGCAAACTTGACGAAGTGTGGTTGCATATACCTTAGCGTTGGGATATTCATTCCGTACGCGTGCTATCATCTCTTTGAATCCATCAATCTTAGAGGAAATATCCTTTCCCCCGGCTTCGGGCCCATCAATTCCTAAGCAAAGCTGGAAATCTTCCTCGTTACCGATCAGAATATCTGCAAGGCCGCATATTTCGGAGAAGATATCGTGAAGCTCTTTCTCTCTGTCTTTCCAGAAAGAGGCTCTGTAGTTGAGGTCAAAACTGATGAGGCTTCCATATTTTTTCGCGTTTCTGGCTATTTCGAGACAAAACTTTCCGGTAGCGGGACTCAATGCTGCAATCAGTCCTGAAAGGTGGACAATCTGAACACCATCCTGACCGAAAATGCGGTCAAGATCGAAGTCCTTTACGTCCAATGTCCTGCCTACTTCTCCGGCCCTGTCATTCCAAACTCTCGGACCTCTTGATCCATAACCGCTGTCTGCGACATTAATCTGGTGCCTGAATCCCCAAGGGCCGCCTTGAGGCACTTGGGGCCCTTCGAAATCCATTCCTCTTGAACGCAGGTCAGACTTGATGAATGATGCAAAGGGACTGTCCTTGACGAAGGCCGTGAGGACCTTGACGGGTAACCCCAGATATGAGGAGATACTGGCGACATTTGTTTCTGCACTTGTGGCCTGAAGTCTCAGAATATTACTGCTTTGTATGGGCTGTCCATCCGGAGGTGTGACTCTTAGCCCCATACTTGTTGCAACCAGCAAAGAATACTTACAATTCTGTTTGATGTTGAAAATCATAAATTATGCGAATAATAATAAACAAATATAATAATTATTATTTTTGCGGGGTACAAACAACAAACAATAGAAAGACATTATGACAGTGATTATCATTATCGCCATTATTGCCGTTATCGTGCTTTGGGTGATTTCTGTTCAGCGCAACCTTGTGAGCCGCGATGAGATGTGCAAGAATTCAATGAGCCAGATCGGTGTCCAACAGGCCAGCCGCTGGGATGCGCTTTCGGCATTGGCTGATTTGACAAAGTCCTATTCTGAGTATGAATACAACACTCTTCGTGATGTGATAGCTCAACGAAAGATGATTACATCCCAAAGCTCAGTGGCGGAGGCAAATGAGCAGGAGAAGCTGATTTCCGGAGCAATCGGACATATCATTGCCGTAGGGGAGAATTACCCTGAACTGAAGGCCAGCGAGACTTATGCGAAGACGATGGACAGTGTCAATACATATGAGAATCAGGTTCGTATGAGCCGTATGGTGTTCAATGATGCAGTGACTGCCTTCAATCGTATTGTCCGTCAGTTCCCGGGCTCGATTGTCGCAGGTGCGCTCGGCTTCGTGGTAAAAGAGTATCTTGTTGAGAATGTCGGCAAAGATCAGATGCCGTCAATGAAAATCTAAGCATCGTGAAAAGAATAGTTCTGCTTTTCCTGCTGTCCGTTTTGTCTTTTGATCTCATCGGGCAGGAGGTGGATATTGAAGTGCTTTTATCAAAAGATGGAAGCGCTGCGATATGTGAGATCTGGGATCTTGATATTTCAGAAGGGACTGAGTGGTATCTTGTCCGTGAAAATCTTGGGGACATAGTGATTTCAGATCTGTCTGTTACAGATGAGAATGGCTTGGAATTCATCAATGAAGGGGATTGGGATGTAGATCGGTCAATGAAGAAAAAAGCAGGGCGCTGTGGGATTGTCCGCAAGAATAATGGCTGCGAAATCTGCTGGGGCCTGGGATCCCATGACCATCATGTTTTTTATGTGCGTTATCGGATGAGCAACGTGGTCAAGTCATTGAATGATTTTGACGATCTGCATATGCAGTTTGTGTCTGCGGGGATCCAGCCTCGTCTAAAAAGAGCTTCCGTGACACTTGCTTCGGAGGCCGGGACGCCTTTTACCGAAGAGAATTGTGGGATATGGGCATTCGGCTATGAGGGCTCCGTCAATTTTGTGGATGGGAAGATTGTTGCCAGAACCGAAGAGCCTTTCAATTCCGACCAGCATTCTATGATATTGCTGTCTCGTTTCGATAAGGGTATTTTCCATCCCTCCAGTATAAGGAACGAAAATTTTCAAGAGGCGCTTGAGTATGCGATGTACGGAAGTTCGTACGAGGAGTATCTCAATAAAAAGGAGGCAGAGAAGAGACTCTTATGTTTGGTGATGATTGTCATTGTCGCAGGATGCGTTCTGATTATCCTGGCAGTCCGCTCGTATATCAAGAAACGCAATTTGAATATGTTCGGGGTGGAGAGAGTGAAGGATATCGGGTATGAGAGAGAGCTTCCTTTCGGTGGGGATTTGTTTGCAACCAGATATATTCTCAATAAATGCGGAAGGACTGTACCGGAGAATCAGATGGCCGGGGCTCTTATCTTGAGAATGGTGAAGAACGGCCAGATATCTCTGACGAAGAGCAGCCGAGGGAAGGTCCTTCTGTCTTTTTCGGATGAGGGTCTGCTGGGACTGACTTCTCCTGAAAAAGAATTGTACGATATGCTGAAGGAGGCGGCTGGGACCGATGCTATTCTGGAAGGCAATGAATTCTCCAGATGGACCAGATCCAAGCGCAATACCTCGCGTGTATCCAATTGGGCAAAGAGCCTGGATGCTCCCGGTTTGGGGTATTTACAGGATAATGATTATGTCAGAAAAGGCTCTTATTCACCTCAGGGACAACTTAATGCACGCAGAACAATCGGTTTTAAGAAATATCTCAAGGATTTTACCCTTCTTGGGGAAAGAAGCTCTTCTGAGGTATCACTTTGGCACGAATATATTGTATTCGCCTCCTTGTACGGAATTGCCGATCAGGTTTGCAAGGAATTGAAGGACATTGACCCAAAGGCTTTTGAGGAGTGTATGGGTTATGACTACCCGACTATGGCAAGGGTTGTCCTTTTGTCCAACCGTATGGGAACCACTATCACTACAACAATAGCCCGCGGACAGACAAATGCATCTGTCGGCGGGCGTGGAGGCTATGCTTCATTTGGCGGCGGCGGTGGATTCAGTGGCGGTGGATTTGGCGGCGGCGCCAGATAAAGACACTATTATTTTTTGAAATTTCCGCTCATTACATCCTTGACAGCTTCAAGGTATCCGTAACCATAGTAATTGTCGGGAAGGAGATAACTGCCTTCCACCCATTCGTTCCAAGCATTGATCATTATGAATTTGGGCTGCTGGGGATGAGATTCTGCATATTCTTTTGCGAGTTGCAGATAGCTTGCGAATACCTGAGGGGTGTTGTGGAAGCGGGTGAGGTCATCGGCACCTTTGCCCGGGAAACGGGGTGTGTCATCCCAACCAATTGATACGGTGGGGAATACTGGAATATCGAAAGACTTGTCCATATCCTCGCGGACTTTTAGGGAGTTGCTGCAATATTTCAGATAATCGCAGTCAAATCCTCCCATATTATAGAGTGCTTCACTGTCAATTCCCAGCTTTTGGATGCGTCTTCTCATTGTCTCTCTCTTGGCGTCGCCCATATTGATGGCTCCCCCTCCTTGAATTTCCTGAAGATGAAGGTCCGGGAATCCCGCTTTCTTTACTTCTTCGCGGAAATAGGCCACAGCCTTTGCGGCTTCGTCCTCGCTTCCGAAACTGCGTACGAAATTGTCAATGGAGAATACTCCGAATACAGGACATCCATCAATCTTTACGTAGTTGGGTTCGTGGAAATAGAGGCGGATGACCCGTTCAACAATCTTTTTGAAATTGTCCCAATCCACGTCAGGATTGAAGAGGCGTTCTTCATTGTCTCCCCACTTATGGTAGTTCCAGTAGTTGTATTTTACATCGTGATTTGCCCACATAATATAGAAATCCATTTTTGAGTGGCTTGGGGCCTTCAGGAAACCATTATCAAGGGCACTCTCGAGATATGGCCCTGAATATCCGTCTTCTGTAGAAAACCAGTACCAGTCATAAATGAATGTGTTGACTCCGTGTGCGAGTGCAGTCTGAATCCATTTCTCTACAACAACAGGATCATCATCCAACTCATATCCCCAGAGGGGTTGTTTGGGCTGATAGTGATCGGGAAAACGCTTGTCTCCTTTCTGGATCACTTCCCATTCTCCTATACCTTCTTCCCATAGCCAAGCGTGGGCGAGCGAATCATCGTGGCAGGATGGCCAGACGTAGGCGCAAACGTGAAAATCATTTTCTTTTACTTCCTGATCTTGGGAAGAGCAGGCGAAGAGCAATGCCGCTGCGAGCAAAGCGATGGTGATTTTGAGTGTTGTTTTCATATCTGGAACAATTAGTGTCATAAAGCAAAGGTATCGTTTTATGGCTGATTGTGCAAATTCACCCCAAAAATAAGTTTTTGAAGGATTTTTAACTTTCCTGTCTGCAACTTGCAGGAAAAAAACTATGCTTGTACGTATATTTTGCGCAAAATGCATCGGAATTGATGCAAAGAAAGTTACCGTTGAGGTTGATATCAGCAATGGGGTCGGGATTCATCTTGTGGGATTGGTTGACACGGCTGTGAAAGAGAGCCTTCTGAGGACTATTACTGCATTGAAGTCTCTGGGGTACCATATCCCCGGAAAGAGAATTACTATCAATCTGGCTCCGGCGGATATGCATAAAAGTGGCAGTGCATATGATCTTCCCATTGCGCTCGGGATTATTGCGGCTTCATCCCAGGCTGTGTTCCCCAGTCTTGAAAAGTATTTGATAATGGGAGAACTTGGATTGGATGGGTCTGTGAGGAAGATTCCTGCTGCACTTGTCTATACTGAATATGCAAGGGATAATGGTTTTGAGGCCTGTATCCTGCCGGTCAGTTCCGCTCTTGAGGCGGTGGAGATAGATGGTATTCGCATTTTTGGGGTACGAGGTCTAAAGGAAGCAATCGAAATCTTATCGGATTCGCCCGGAAGGGCGGAGTATGAAATCAGGAATTCTCCTGAATACGAGGAATTAGCTTGTGGAAATGGAAACGGAGAGGTAGAACCGGCATTGGATTTTTCGGAAATAATAGGTCAGGAAGGAGCGAAGAGAGGGATGGAGATTGCAGCCGCCGGTCTTCACCACATTATTCTAGTCGGTCCCCCGGGCGCGGGAAAGAGTTCATTGGCGAAGGCTCTTCCCGGTATTCTTCCACCTATGACCAAGGCGGAATCTCTTCAGACCAGCAAGATTTTCTCCATTGCCGGGAAATTGGATGAAAGCGTCAACATTATTCGGCGACGGCCATTCCGTAGTCCTCATTACAGTGCCACACTTCCTGCGATAATCGGTGGCGGAACGGGTGAAAATGTCGTTCCCGGAGAGATTAGCCTTGCGCACAATGGGGTCCTCTTCCTCGATGAATTCGCCCAAATGCCAAAATCTGTAGTGGAAGCTTTGCGCGGGCCCATTGAGGACAGGAGAGTGACGATTTCCAGACTTAGGTCCAAAATAGAATATCCTTCTTCATTTATGCTGGTGGCTGCTTCCAATCCTTGTCCCTGCGGCTATTATGGGGAAGGGGACAGGTGCAGTTGTTCTCCCGCGCAACGGAGCCGCTATCTGGAGCACTTCTCGGGCCCATTGATGGATAGGATTGATCTACAAGTATGGACTTCTCCTATCCGTCCCTCCGGCCTTTCCAACGGGCGGAGGGCGGAAACAAGTGCTCGTATTGCGGAGAGAGTCGCAGTGGCCAGAGAACGGCAGGAAAAGCGTTTCGCCGGTCTTGATGTCAAGTCAAATGCTGAGATGGACAATCGAATGGTAAGGGAGTTTTGCCCTTTGTCCGAAGAATGCGTGGGGTTGTTGCAGAAAGTAATGGACCGCTATGGCCTGTCGATGAGGGCTTACTTTAGAATAATAAAGGTGGCGCGGACAATTGCAGATCTGTCAAAAGAAGAGCAGATACAGCCAGAACATATTATGGAAGCTGTCAGCTATCGTTTTTTAGATAAGATTTCATAAATTTGTCACGATGAAACGGATACTTACCATCCACTCTCTGGAGGATATCGACAGAGCGGCCGAAGAATTCCTTCAGTTTTTGGGACAAAGCCATAAACTTGTGGCATTCTATGCTCCTATGGGAGCAGGGAAAACAACATTCACGACAGCTATTTGCCGTGCGCTGGGGGTGGATAACGATGCCGTCAGCTCCCCGACCTTTTCGATTGTCAATGAGTACAGGACTGCACTTGGTGTACCTATGTATCATTTCGATTTTTACCGTATCAGCAACCCTGCTGAGGCTTTGGATATTGGCCTGTATGATTATTTGGACAGTGGCTGTCTCTGTGTGATGGAGTGGCCTGAGAATATTGAGGCTCTCTTGCCGGAAGATACACTGAGAGTGGAGATATCTGTTGGCCCTGACGGATCCAGAACCTTGTCCTGGGAAGACTGACCGCGGTCACTCAATCGATATTGAAGTCAGAAACAAGTTTCCCCTTACTTCGCTTATTTCTCCGTCATTCCAGACAAACGGTTTCATATCTTCGTCCAGAGGGTTTGCGATGAGGTGGATTCTGATTTCGTCAATTGCGACATTCCTGCACGTGATATAGTGGAAGGGCCCCTCCATTGAGCAGGATTTACCCCAGGGGGAGAATATCGATATCGCTCCCTCTTCGCTGAAATTGATGTAGGCATTGTATCCTTTGTGCTCAAGTATGATATCATTTCTTCCGTCGTATGATGTCATCAATCCATCTTTTGTCCATATTCCGGTCTTGTATCGACTTCCGGACAGGATAGTGCCGTGGAAGGCGACCTTGTTTTCATACATTGTAAGTTTGAAATCTTTCAAGCTGTTGACTGAACTGTTCTGCAGGACGAATGTCTCGCCATTGATAAGAAGTACAGGATATGTATCGTTTCCTTTTGTGGCGACGATACATATCTGCCCGTCAATTACCTTGATGTCGTGAATCTCGGTGATATTGTTCGGTAGGGTTATCAGGGTTTGGATGCCGTCTTTGACAATAAACCATTGCCTCAGCTCGGTTTGGGATTCGGTGTCTAGCGAAGATATGTAATAGCAGAAACAGATGCTCCCTTTATCTGAATATAGTGCACCGGATGGATGGGAAGCGCTTTCCAGAAGGTCGCCCCAGACTCTTCCGGCTTCACTGTGGAACATTCTTTCTCCGTTCTTCCAAAGAGAAAATCCATCTCCTGATGTATTCTGCCCGAGTATGTAAACATCACTTCCCGAAGAGAGAATCCCCTTTGTTGATTCGATTTCAGGGCAGCAGTAGTAAGGCTTGCCGTCCTTTTTGATGACAGTGCCTTCACGGTCGATGTACTCTGTAAACAGATGACCGCCTACAATGTGATGCTGGTCGGTACCGGTTCCAATCTCTTCATCGGATCCCGCCTTCAGAGTCAGGATGCGTTTGTTGTCTTTGAAGAGAATGATGTTGCAAGTGTCCTGCGATTGCTCAATCGCTGAAATATAGATACTTTTTTTGATGACATCTGCTTGAGTGGAGTCAACGGACGTTGTCGTTGAGTCTGTCCTGATAGAGGGCTGCCTGCCGTCTCTGCTGCTGCGGCCTTGTTCCGGGTTGTCTGAGAGGAGATCGCAGGAAATCATCAGCATCCCTGCGGCGATTGTGAGAAGTATAGAAGTTTTCATATCAGTTATTGGTTTTCCGAAGGAATACAAAAACAATGAAACTCCAGCCCAGAGGACCGGAGTTTCACCACAGATGTATGTTTTTTTAGAAATTAAATCTTATACCAGTCTCTACACTGAACATCAGAGGCTTTTGTGTCCTGATGTTTTTTGGCTGATTGCAGTCGAAATAATAGCGTGCGCTTGGATCCAGGTAGATTCCAAAATGATTCGATACTTTGAATTGTATTCCAAGACCTATGGCGGCAGACCATTGAATGCCATTCACTGACTCGGAATAATAGAAATTGCCTGAGTCTGAACTGATCCTGTATTTGTTGGACAGACCCTTCTCCGCGGTCCCCCCTATGAATGAGTAGAAATAAAGGAGGTCGTTCTGAAGAAAATCATAGTATAGATTGACAGGTATACCCAAATATGTCATATAGTGGGTGATATCTGTGTCTTCCACTTTCATGATTGCCACGCCATTGTTGGCTTCGGTGTAGGTGCCAGTGAAAGAACGGGACAGACTGGAGAAGTTGATACCTATGCCGGCGGAAAATCTGTCGGTGATGTAGAACCGGGCCCCTACTCCTACAGAGATAGGTATGCTATACAGAGATTCTCCTTCTTCACTGATTCCAGTAGCGGCTTTTCCAAATTGCGATGGAGAAGAATAGCGGGTAGAATTGAAGGCGGAAGGATTGCTGACATTGTCATTGGAACCGAAGCCGCCGCGCAATTCGAAGCTTATGGCTTTTCTCTTCTGTGAAATCTTTCCGCTCAGCTCAGAAGATAGAAATTCATCCCAACTTTGCCCTTTTTCTTCCTTTGATGTCTTGCTTGGGACAGTACTGTCCTTCTCAATCGCCTCTTCTTGATGTGGCGTGGTTTCAGTTGACTGGGCCCACACTGGAATATTATGAACATCAGAATATTGATTTCCCCCGATCACGGGAAGAATATGTCTAATGCTGTCGATACTGTCCGAAACAGGAATCTGAATATCCATGTCGGGCGTCTGAGCGACAATTTCAGTTGTGACATCACGCGGAGGCACAGCACTCTTGTCGTGAGGCAATGTCATCGTCAGTATGACGGCTGCGACTGCGGCGCAGAGGGCAAGCGACCAGAAAGCCCTCTTCTTCCATATACCTGATCTACTGTTGTGCTCCAGACCGGACTCCACGGCCTCCCAGACACGGGGAGGGACATCCTCCCTGGCGTCTTCGAGCATTGATTTGATATACAAATCAAAATTGTGTTCCTCTTCTTTTCGCACTTTTACAATCTGTCTTTTATCATTTTTTGCAACATTACC
The DNA here is from genome assembly GCA_002315825.1 of Bacteroidales bacterium UBA1736. Classification (GTDB taxonomy): domain Bacteria; phylum Bacteroidota; class Bacteroidia; order Bacteroidales; family UBA932; genus Cryptobacteroides. The sequence continues at coordinate 13,203 of DCIC01000043.1, forward strand.
CTTGCCCTCTGCAATTGGGACCTGGAGGTGACTTCAGTAATCCCGAGAATCTGGGCTATCTCTTTGTGTGAATATCCTTCAATGACATACATGTTGAATATCGCACGGTATCCGTTCGGAAGAGAGGAGACGAGTGTCATCAACTCTGCGTACCCCAAGTTCTGGACAGGGGAAGGACTTTCGGAACTGACCTCCCATGCAGTGTCAATGTCGTCACTGTCTTTGAGAAGATCATTTTTCCGGAGACTCATAAGGGCAGTATTGACAAAGATACGGCGACACCAACCCTCAAAAGAACCATCTCCCGAGAAAGTGTCAAGTTTGGCAAACAATGTGATAAAACCCTCCTGAAGGATGTCCTCGGCTGTCATTCTGTCGCCCATATATCTGATGCACAGGGCGAACATTTTTGGGGACAGCTTTTCGTACAACTCCTTTTGTGCAAGGCGGTCTCCCTCCTTGCAGCGGCGGATCAGGTTTAGTTCATCACTTCCCATCCGAGTGTTTAGATGCAATTCGAGGTCCAAATGTTGCATGATCACTCAAAAATGTTGGGGAATAAGGCAACGAATTTAGGTAAATCTGAATTGTTTTCAAAATTGTGCTATTTTTGTAGATTATGAATAAAAGGGTCATATTATCTTTTTTGTCGGGACTTCTCTGGGCTGGTTTTTTTGTTCCGATATCGGCTCAGGAGGACAAATCATCCCAGAATACAATAGTCGATGCTGTCGCACTTTATAATGATGGAAAGTGGTCCGAGGCCAGGAGTCTGTTGTTGCCCATTCTTTCCGAAGGAAAGGAGAATGATGCCGCATATTATTATCTCGGCTTGTGTGATATCCATCTGAATGATATCGAAGAAGCGGAAACCTTTCTGCGGAAGGCGGTGGATCTGGACCCCCACAATTTCTGGTACAAGTATAGTCTGGCAGGCTTGTATTCATCGGAAGGAAAGACAGAACTGACTGCTGATCTGTTTGAGAGTATGCTTGAGGATTTTCCTAAAAGGACACAATTGTATTATAACCTCGTAAGCATATATGCCAGTCAGAACAAGATTGACAAAGTTCTTGAGACTTTGTCCGAGATAGAGGCTTCATCAGGCAAGAGTGAAATGGTGACCTTGGCCCGCTATGACGTTATGATGTCTCTTGACAAACCGGATGAGGCATTCCGCGTGTTGGAGGATTATAACAAGGAGTTTGCGTCCCCTCAGATTCTTGCAGCAATGGGTGATGCAAAACTGTCCAATTATGAGGATACCCTGGCCCTGTCATATTATGAAGAGGCTCTTTCATATGATCCCGATTGTGTTCAGGCACTTCTTGGAAAGGCAGAGGTCAATCGTGTGATGCGCCGATATCCGGAGTTCTTCTCTGTTGCCATATCACTCGCTTCGAATGCTGAAGTGATGCCTCAGCCTAAGATTCAATACATCAGCAGTGTTCTGCAGCATATGGAGCCTCGCCTTCTTAGCAACTACAGGCCGCAGTTGGATTCAATGGTCAATGCTTGCCTGCTATGTCACCCTTCTGACACGATGGCCATCGAAATGGCCGGCTCATATTACTACAATACTCAAAGGAGCGCAGAAGCAAAGGATTGCTTTCGGCGGAACGTGGATCTTAATCCGGAAAGTTTCTATTCCAGAGTTATGTACGTTCAGTTTCTGGCTTATGCCAAGCTTTATGAGGATTTGATAGAGGAAAGCGAGAAGGCCTTTGAGGATTTTCCCGATCAGTTGGCTTTCCTGGATATGAAAAGCATTGGGTATTACAATCTTGGCGATTTTGAAAGTCTGGTGAAAGAGAATGAGAGGATTGTTAGAATCGCTCCGAAAGACACATCCGTGACACTGAGGGCTTATGCGAATGTAGGGGATGCTTACCATCTTCTCGGACAAACGAAGAAGTCTTTTGCTGCATATCAGAAGGCTCTCAAAATTAATCCCCAGTATGTCCCGGTACTGAACAATTATGCCTATTACCTGAGCCAGGAGGGGAAAAACCTCCGCAAGGCATACTCTATGAGTAAGATAACCATTGAGAAAGAGCCGGACAATCCCACCTATCTCGATACGTTCGGCTGGATTCTTTTTCTTCAGGGTAAGGCGGTAGAAGCTAAGCCTTTCTTCAAGCATGCTATGCTACACGGCGGAAAGGAGAGCAAAACAGTCCTTCTGCATTATGCCGAGGTGCTTTATGCCTTGGGGGAGGATGACCTTGCACGGGTATATGAGAATATGGCTGAGAAGTTGAAATGAGAACGATACGGACAGTAATTGCATCAATTATCTTTCTTACGCTTTCCGTTGCTCTATGCGCTCAGGACAACAAGGCCCGGCGCGCCCAGCTTGAGAAGGAGATCGCAGTACTGGACCGCCAGATTCGAGAAACAGCCAGCCAGAGTGCCAGCGCATTGACTCAATTGTCCCTCATTCAGAATAAAATCAAGGCTCGGCAGGAGCTCATCAAAGAAAGTGACAAACAAATCGCTGAAATCGGAGAGCAGATAACTGTCCGACAGAAGGAAATCAATGTTCTGACCGCAAGACTTGATACAATGACCACATATTATGGAAGACTTGTGCGCAATGCATACAAGAATAGGGATATGCGGGTCTGGTATATGTACATTCTTGCAAGTAAGAATATATCCCAAGGCTTCAGGCGCTATGCCTATCTAAGAGACTTGTCCAAGGAGATGAACCGACAGGCTGCAAAGATTCTGGATCTGAAGATGGATCTGGAGAAAGAAAAGGCTAAATTGGTAGATTTGAGGGCTGAGGCTCAAGTCTTGAGGTCTTCCAGGGTCAGAGGTCTGCAGGAATTGAAGTCGGAAGAGGCCGGTGCCAAAAAGCTGTCCGACAAATTGAAGAAAGAGAAGGCCAAGTATCAGAAGGAGCTCTCATCAAAGAAAAAAGAGGCCCAGGATCTCGAAAGGGAAGTCAAGAAGGCCATTGCCACCACCAAGAAGAAGTCTGTCAATGTTGATTATACCCTCAGCGGGAAGTTTGCAGAAAACAAGGGAAAATTGCCCTGGCCGGTAAGCGGCTCGGTTATTGCGAGATTTGGCAAGCAGTATCATCCGGTCTTCAAGTCACTCCAGCTTCCTTCCAACAATGGAATCACTCTTGCTGTCAATAAAGACGCTGTCGTATCGGCTGTGTTTGACGGAGTGGTGGCACAGATTTCAATCATTCCCGGATATCATCAGTGCGTATTGGTTCAACACGGCAACTATTTCACTCTTTATTCAAAGATCAAGAATGTATATGTGAAGCAGGGGGATAAGGTGAAGACAGGCCAAAAACTGGGTACAGTGGACACAATCAATGGTGAGACAAGTTTCCATTTTGAAATATGGAATGAAAAAACCACGCCCCAGAATCCGGAGACGTGGTTGAGACCTATGTAATCACTGTGTGGGAATTATTCGCCGACCACCCATACAAGGGCGTGATTGTCGAATATCATATATTCCAACTGTAATTTTTCCTTGTAACCGTCTTTGTCGGTGAAAGTGGCTTCAAGCTCTCCTTCATTTCTTGGGTGGAAACGCTCTACCTCGATCTGCTCTGCAAAGTCCAGATTGTACTGGCTGAATTTCTTGAAGATGGCTTCCTTTGCACACCAATAGATGGCGAGTTGCTTGTTTCGGGTCTGATCGTCTTCAAGGTCCTCAATCTCATCTTCGGACAATGCTTTCTTTTCGACAGCGGAGAAATCCCTGGAGAGAGATTCCACATCTATTCCGACATCCTCATTGTCATTGAGAATGATGGCTACATAACTGTCAGTGTGCGAAATGCTGATGTTGGTCACGCTGTTGACGATATACGGCCTGCCGTTGTCGTGGTGGGAGAGATACACTTTCTCCTCAAACATTGTGTCCAGCAAGGCGCGGACGGCAAGTTTTTGTTTACGAAGCGATTTACTTTTGATATAGGATATCTCCTCGAGTTCGTCGTTCGGGACAGATATCATTGCGCGAAGCTCATCTTCGCTTTCTGTGATTTTCCAAATGCCCAAGCGCGAGTGCGCCGGATCATCCAGATCTTTTGATAAAAATAGTGCCATAAATATTTTATAACATCTACAAATATAATGATTTTTTAGAATTCAAAAGAAAAAACGAGTATATTTGCAGAAATACCACACAATTCGAAGGTTAACTATTTTATTGATATCATGAATTATTTGACAAACGAAAAACTCGTCATCGTTGGTGCCGGCGGAATGATCGGTTCCAATATGGCGCAGACCGCTCTTATGCTCGGTCTTACTCCAAACATCTGCCTTTATGACATTTTTGAGCCTGGTGTTCACGGTGTTGCAGAAGAGATTTATCATTGTGCTTTTCCTGGCGCAAACGTTACTTGGACCGTTGATCCAGCAGTAGCTTTCAAGGATGCAAAATATATTATCTCTTCAGGCGGTGCTCCCCGTAAGGATGGTATGACCAGAGAAGATCTTCTCAAAGGCAACTGCAAGATCGCAGCCGAGTTTGGAGATAATATCAAGAAATATTGCCCTGATGTCAAGCATGTTGTGGTTATTTTCAACCCTGCTGACGTTACAGCTCTTACTGCACTTATTCACTCTGGTTTGAAGCCTGCACAGCTCACCTCTCTCGCAGCTCTTGATTCTACACGTCTCCAGGAGGCTCTTGCACAGGAGTTCGGAGTTCAGCAGGATAAGGTTACCGGTGCACACACATATGGTGGACACGGTGAGCAGATGGCAGTTTTCGCTTCTCAGGTCAAGATTGACGGAAAGCCTCTTTCTGAGATGGGCCTTTCAGCAGAGAAGTTCGAGGAGATCAAGCACAATACCATTCAGGGTGGTTCCAACATCATTAAACTTCGTGGACGCAGCTCGTTCCAGAGCCCTGCTTACAATGCTGTGAAGATGATTGAGGCTGCAATGGGTGGAGATCCTTTCACTCTCCCTGCAGGAACATATGTAAACTGCGACAAGTGCGGTTTCAAGAATGTGATGATGGCTATGCCTACTACAATTGATGCCAGCGGTGTTCATTTCACAGCTCCTAAGGGGACAGATGAAGAAATGGCAGCACTCAATTCTTCTTACGAGCATCTCTGCAAGATGCGTGACGAGATTATCGGGCTCGGCATTATCCCTGCTGTTGCAGACTGGAAGTCAGAAAATCCTAATCTCTAGGAATCAAATACACTAATAAAATAAAGGCGACCTAAGCAGGCCGCCTTTATTCGTCGGGGTACGGTGACTCGAACACCGGACCCTCTGGTCCCAAACCAGATGCGCTACCAACTGCGCCACACCCCGAATATCCCGTTTTGAATGGGATGCAAATATATACTTGATTTTTTCAAAAAACAAAATATCTCCTTTATTTTGGAACAGACGGCGTGGCTGTGGTTTCTGCCATAATCGCCGCTCCTGGAGTATTCTCCAAAACAGCAGCCAGAGATAGCATTTCAACAAAAGCACCATTTGGCGTTATGATTTCTCGAAGAGGGCATTTTCTGGTTCGTTCTTGTGGATTAATGAATTATTCAATAACTTGCGGTCTCCGAATGCCTATGAAGAATCATCCCGACAAGGTTGCCAACTTTGGACCAGACGTCCGGAAAGCGGCGGAGGAACGCTTCCGTAAGATTCAAGAGGCCTATGAGCTCACAGGAAAGAGAGAAATATCAACTGACACTTGCCACCAATGAAAAGATTTTTTATCATCCTTACCAATGTTTTGTTATTGTTCAGCTCGTTGAATGCCGAGGGCGATGAATTGTTCAACTCCGGAAAAATTGTACTGGGGGCCAATTATTGGGCAAGTCACGCAGCCACGGATATGTGGATCAAATGGGATGCACAACAAGTGGACAAAGACTTCAAGGTACTTTCTGAAAATGGATTCACGGTCTTGAGAGTTTTCCCGAACTGGAGAGATTTTCAGCCCATTGTCGCCTGTCAACTGAACGGAGATGACTGGGACAAGGTCAATGACACAAGAATGTTCCTTTCAGAACAGCCACTTCCAGACACGCCTTGCGGCCGTGCCGGAGTCGATGAAATAATGGTCGAGCACTTTGAGGAACTTTGTGACATAGCGCAGAAATACGGAATACGATTAATCGTTTCTCTCCTTACTGGGCAGATGACATTCCGCAGCCTCCTGCCACCGGCTTTGGCACATTTGGACCCATATTCAGACCCCTATGCCCTGAAATGGGAAGCCAGATATCTGGAGTGTATGGTGACAAGATTGAAGTCAAAGCCGGCAATCATCGCCTGGGAATCCGGCAATGAAACCAGGATTCTAGGCAAATGCAAGAACAAGGAGCAGGCAGAATTTTGGCAACGATACATTCACAATATCATAAGATTGGCAGACCCGTCCAGACCCGTAATCGGAGTTGACGGATTGAATATTTCCGAGGATACCAACTGGCCCAGCTCGGTAAACGCCTTGCTGTCAGACTATGTCACCACACACCCATACGGAATGTGGGGAGATGTATATCTTGACGATTTCCTGGAGATTCGCAGCGGCTATTTCGTCACAGCCCAAACTGCAGCGCTCGAGGACATAGCAGGCAAGCCTGCCTTTGTAGAAGAGCACGGTGCACGACGTCAGGAACAGACAAACCAGGCAGGCGTCCAAGCCTATATGAAAAACCTGCTGTGGAACCTTTGGTCCGCCGACTGCAAGGCCATGCTTTGGTGGTGCGCTTTTGACCAGACCGGACTTACCCAAGCCCCATACAATTGGAGACAACCTTGCGTGGAACTTGGCATATTCCACAGGGACCGCTCAGAATATCCTGCGGTCAAAAGCATTAGGGACTTCGCAAAAATGCAGCAGGACCTTCCGTTCAAGAAACTCAATCAAGCTGAAAGTGATGCGGTATTTCTGGTATCTGATGCTGATATCGCCCATTCAAGTTACATTCTTGCACGTCAGGCGGGATTCATTCCGGAGTTTCAAAGTCCGGAACAGCCAATCAAGGATGCGCAAGTGTATTTCATCCCTGACGCGAAAGGCCGGGCGTACTTCACCATAGAGAGATGGGAAGAGTTGAAATGTAAAATCAGAAATGGCGCTACGCTTTACCTTTCCTGGGATGACACTTTTCTCGACGAGATGGAAATTGTCGGAGGCGTTCAGGTTGCATATCGCAACGGAAATGGCAACAGCACACTTGAACCCTGCACAATAAACGGACAGAAAGGTGCCGAAATCATCAGTTTCAGGTCAGATGGCAGGCCGGAACTGTTCAAAAACAAGTACGGCAACGGAACAGTGTATGTCCTGTCTCACCCTATGGAGAAAGAGTTAATAAAAGGAGTCGGAGGGTTTGACGGAGACTCATATAAGATTTACTCCAGAGTACTTCCGAAAGAAACCATTGTTTCAACTGCAGACAAGAATGTATGCGTATCGGAGCACTATTTCAACGCCGATGATTGCGCCGTTATGCTTGTCAACAATTCGCCAAAAGCCTTCAGCGGAAAGATAAACATTCTCCCGGGATGGCAGCTTGCTGGCTGTCTGAACGAAGAGTCAGGGAAAGAGGCCTGGAATCAGGCACCAAAGAACAAAATCTCCATTCCGGCAAATTCCGGGATACTTCTTCATCTCAGCAGGAGGTAACTTATACCCTCTTCTGAGGGGATCTGCCGCCTTTTTTTCGAATACGCCTCCTTTCATTGTTTATGCGAACTTCCCCTTTTTTTTGCTACCTTTGCTTTGCGTGGGAGACAGGCTCCCCAATAGTATTACAATGATAATTCAAGCAAAATCCATAGAAAAGTCATTCGGTCCTCTGAAGGTTTTGAAAGGTATAGATTTTCAGGTTGAAAACTCCGAGGTTGTTTCCATTATGGGCGCATCCGGAGCCGGAAAATCCACCCTCCTTCAGATTCTCGGGACTTTGTCAACACCAGACTCGGGATTTCTTGAAATTGATGGTACTGATGTCCTTTCGCTGAGAAGCAAAGAATTGTCTGCATTCCGCAACAGCAAAATAGGTTTTGTGTTCCAGTTCCATCATCTCCTCCCCGAATTCACCTCGCTGGAGAACGTGATGATACCAGCCTTCATTGCGGGACGTTCTGAGAAAGACGCCAGGGCTGCTGCCTACAGCCTCCTGACAGATTTGGGCCTTAAGGACAGAATCTCACACAAGCCCTCCGAACTGTCCGGAGGAGAGCAACAGCGAGTGGCCATTGCCCGTGCATTGATTAATAATCCTGCCATCTTGTTTGCAGATGAGCCGTCAGGTAATCTGGATTCGGTCACCAAAACAGATCTTCATAATCTGTTTTTCTCTCTCAGGGAGAAATACGGACAGACCATAGTAATTGTCACTCACGACCCCGACCTGGCTTCAATGTGTGACCGCACTCTCCATATGCGGGATGGAGTATTCGTCGACCAATAATCAGGATGTCTCTTTTCAGATTCAAGCAGTTCTCTGTCGCAAATGACAAATCGGCAATGAAAGTGAATACCGACGGGGTATTGTTGGGGGCTTGCGCCTGCTTGAAAGAAACCGACCATACGGTTCTTGATGTCGGGACCGGGACAGGGTGTATCGCAATGATGATAGCCCAGAGGCTTTCTGCAATGGGTTTGAACTCGTTTGAGATAGACTCTTTGGATATTGATCCACTGTCGGTGGAAGAAGCAAAAGATAATTTCGAGCATTCTCCCTGGAGCGCTCATCTTGACGTCCAATTGATTTCGCTTCAATCATATAGGCCCCACACAAGTTTCGATCTTATTGTCTCCAATCCTCCATATTTCAGCGAAGATCTCCGTGCTCCTGATTCAAGACGGGATATGGCAAGGCACTCGGATGATTCTTTGCCTGTTGAGGATTTGATGTCATTCGCTTCAGAATACCTTTCCCGGGAGGGGAGACTGGCTGTTATTATGCCTGTTTCAAGGGAAATTGATATGATGAAGGCGGCTCAACAATATGCAATATACCCTTTGCGGACACTTCGAATACGATCTACTGAGTCCAGACCGTATTCCAGAGTCATCGCCGAATTCGGGCGTTATCCCTCAGAAGTGCGACAAGACGAATTGACCATACAAACGAAAGGGAGATATACTGATGAGTACATCTCCCTGACAAAGGATTATTATTTGAATTTCTAGATACTATGGTCTTGGTTGAGGCTGGAATGCTCCCGGCATATCAGTTCTGGGTTGCGCCGGACTCAGCTTTCTGATCTGGACCTTACGGAAGTTCTCTTCTGCTATGAACAGCATTGCTATCTTCTCTGTTGTGAGAACTTTCTTATATTCCTTTACTGATTTTTCATCAAAAGAGTTCACTGCCGTCTGAGCTTTGAGATAGGCATCCAGAAGAACTTCGATTTTTTTATCTCCTTCTTTGTTATCTATCGCAGAACACAGATCTTGGAAGGCTTGGAACATCGCGTCCATAAGCTCCTTCTTTTCTGCTGCGACTTTGTTGTAAACCGGCCAGAATACTTGGGCTTCCTCTGAAGAGATATTCATTTCTGATGTAAGGAATGCAATCTTTTCGCTTTTCATTTTGTCTTCCCAGCCTCTTTTTCCTTCTTGAGCCAGAATCGGATTCAGCATTCCGGCAATAGAGGCGAGGATGATGGAGATTATTGCTTTTTTTATGTTCGGTCTCATATGGTTATTTGTTTGTATGGTAATCAATCAATTCTATCGATGCACCGCTCTCGATAAGATAAGATATTATGTCTTCCTGGCTCAAAGCCTCTGATTCATCTGCATCGGTTGAAGTGAAAATATAAAGAGGCTCTGTATATGGGATCAAATCTGCATAGACCATTTCCTGATATGTACTGCCGTCTTCATCCAAAGCAGGCCCCCCTTTGATAATCATCTTGCCTAGAACAAGAGAGAAGCAGAAACAAGCCGCCAGCGCCAGATATGGGGAGATTTTCTCCCAGCGACGTGCCTTGGAACCCTGCATTTGAGGTATGGCTGTCAGCTTTGACTCCAGATTGTCAAAATATCCTTCGGGGACTGAATATGAGTTTTTCTTTATCATACGTCTGTTTGACAATTGTTTATAAAGAAAGTTTAATGCTCTTTTTAATTTTTTCGCAAGCAATGTGATACGAGGCCTTCAATGCTCCTACAGATGTGCCCAGTATTTCTGACATCTCCTCATATGTCATTTCCTCAATATATTTAAGAGAAAAGACTACTCTCTGCTTTTCCGGCAGTTTCTGAATTGCTTTTATCAGTTCTCTCTCCAACTCGTCACCGTTGAAATACGTATCACCGTCAATGATGTTTTCGTGCTGCGGTGTCAGGCTGCTGAAAGAGAGGGCGGCTCTGATCTTTTTTCTTCTGAGAAAATTGATGGATTCGTTTGTTGCTATCCTGTACAACCAAGTATAAAGATTAGATTCTTCCCTGAAGGATGGAAGTGCATTCCAAACTTTGATGAAGATTTCCTGAATCAAGTCATCCGCATCCTCGTGGGAAAAGACTAAGGTGCGGACGTGCCAATACAGGCGCTCCTTATAATCTTTTACTATTTGATTGAAACGAAGTTCTAAATCATTCACCTGGATCTACCTATTGCTTTATGGGCTGCTTCTGCAATGTGACAAGCATCCAATCCATAAGCTTTCAGGAGCTCTGCAGGCTTTCCAGACTGTCCGAAACCAATACCGCCATTGATAAATTCGACGGGAGCAGGTGCTTTTGCTGCCAACAATCCGGAAATGGATTCTCCCAGACCACCCGGGAGATTGTGCTCTTCCGCAACCACTGCAGCTTTTGTTTTCAAAACTGATGCCAGAATTGTCCCTTCATCCAACGGCTTGATTGTCGCCACGTCCAGAACTTCAGCGCTGATACCTTCCTTCTCCAGTATCTCTGCTGCCTGAAGCGCCTCCCATACCATATGGCCGGTGGCTATGAGAGTAACATCGTTCCCTTCATTCATTACATATGTCTTTCCTATAACGAATTCCTCGTTCTCATCCGTAAAATTCGGCCAAGAAGGGCGTCCGAAACGAAGGTATACCGGCCCGACATACTTGGCGGCGGCGAGGGTGGCGGCTTTGGTCTGATTGTAGTCGCAAGGATTGATTACAACCATACCCGGAATGGCCCGCATAAGAGCTATATCCTCCATAGTCTGATGAGTGGCACCGTCCTCTCCGAGAGTGAGTCCTGCGTGAGAAGAAGCAATTTTGACATTTGTCTGACCATATCCTATCTCCTGACGAATCTGGTCATAGACTCTTCCTGTAACGAACTCGGCGAAAGAGCCTACGAATGGAATTTTTCCTGTGATTGCCAATCCGGCAGCTACGCCTATCATATTTGCTTCTGCGATTCCGCACTGGAAGAATCTGTCAGGATTCTCCTTTGCAAATGTCCCCATTTTTACGGAATCCTTCAGATCGGCTGCGAGTGCAACAATCCTGGAATCTTCTCTGCCCGCTTGGGCGAGACCAGCACCAAAGCCGCTTCTGGTGTCAACCTTTCCTTTGTCAATATATTGTTTCATATCAATAATCTCCTAAAGTTTCTTCGAGTTGTGCCAATGCTTTCTCACATAATTCTTTTGAGGGAGCTTTACCGTGCCACTCGTTTGTTCCGGCCATAAAATCGACTCCGTGCCCCATTTCGGTGCGGAACAGAATCATAGTGGGCTTGCCTGAGCCCTTGGCTGCCTTTGCCAAGTCGAAAGCCTGAAGGATTGATTCGAAATCGTGTCCTTCGGCAACTATTACATTCCAACCGAAGGCGCTCCATTTCTCGCTTAAGTTTTCGATGCCTGTGATTGTGGAGATGGGACCGTCAATCTGCTGCCCGTTCCAGTCTGTCATAGCAATCAGGTTATCGAGGGAGTGATGGGGCGCAAACATTGCCGCTTCCCAAATCTGACCCTCTTCGCTTTCTCCATCCCCGCAAAGAACGTACACGCAGTGGTCATCTCCGTCCATCTTTTTTGACAGTGCTATTCCTGCTCCCACTGAAAGACCTTGTCCCAAGGAACCGGATGGCTGGAAAATGCCATTCAGCCGGTGCTCTGTCGAGGGATGTCCCTGAAGTTTGCTTCCGTATTGTCTGAAACTTGCCAGGTCCTGGATCGGGAAATAACCGCTTCGCGCGAGAACTGAATAATAGACGGGGGAAAGATGCCCTGCAGATAGGATGAAAGCATCCTGTCCTTTCGCGTCTCTTGTCCAGGTCTTGGGGTCGTGATCCATTACTTCTGTGAACAGGGCGGTAAGGATGTCAGTACTGCTCAAAGATCCGCCGGGGTGTCCGGAAGCCGCGGCTGTGACCATCCTGAGGATGTCCCTGCGGACTTGAGATGAAATTTTGGTCAGATGATCTATGTTTGCCATTATGTTAGGTGTTTCGTCCTACAAAGTTAATATAATTGAACTATATTTGCACTCAAAATATCTGACACTTCTATTTATCTGTATGAAGCACATAAGGAATTTCTGTATCATCGCTCACATCGATCACGGCAAGAGTACTCTGGCCGACCGTCTTCTGGAATTGACCAGCACCCTGGCTGAAAGAGAGATGGAAAATCAAGTCCTTGATGATATGGATCTGGAGAAAGAAAAGGGCATCACAATCAAGAGCCACGCTATCCAGATGGACTATTTTTACAAGGGCGAGAAATATAAGCTCAATCTTATCGATACTCCGGGTCACGTTGATTTCTCTTATGAGGTGTCCAGATCCATCGCATCTTGCGAGGGCGCGTTGCTCGTGGTGGATGCTTCGCAGGGGATCCAAGCCCAGACAATATCCAATCTGTATCAGGCAATAGACCATAATCTGGAGATAATTCCCATATTGAACAAGATTGATATGGAGTCGGCTCAAGTGGAGGTAGTGACAGATCAGGTTTGCGATCTGCTCGGCTGCTCCCCGGAGGATGTTTTCAAGATATCAGCCCGTACGGGAGAGGGGGTGGCTCCTATTCTGGATGCCATCGTCGAAAAGATCCCGGCTCCTGAGGGTGACCCCCAGGCACCTCTTCAGGCTTTGATCTTTGACTCTGTGTTCAATCCGTTCAGAGGTATCATCGCGTACTTCAAGATAAAGAACGGATCTGTCAAAAAAGGGGACAAGGTGAAGTTTTTCAATACCGGAATGGACTATGATGCAGAAGAAGTGGGCGTTCTGAAGATGAAACTCCAGCCAAGGAATGAGATTGCTTGCGGGGATGTGGGCTACATAATTTCCGGTATCAAGAATGCCTCCGAAGTCAAAGTGGGGGATACTATTACTCACGATGCGAGACCCTGTCAGAATGCGATATCCGGATTTGAGGAGGTGAAACCTATGGTTTTTGCCGGTATGTATCCTGTCGATGCCTCCAAGTTTGAGGAATTACGTACAACTCTGGAGAAATTCCAGCTCAATGATGCTTCGTTTGTTTATGAGCCTGAGTCTTCTCTTGCTCTGGGGTCCGGGTTCCGCTGCGGTTTCCTCGGACTTCTCCATCTGGAGATTGTCCAGGAGCGACTCTTCCGTGAGTTCGATATGGATGTCATCACGACAGTCCCCAATGTTTCTTATAAGGTATATACAACTCAAGGAGAAGTACTTGATGTGCACAATCCTTCTGGTTTGCCATCCCCTACTCTGATTGATCATATCGAGGAGCCATTCATTAGGGCCCAGATTATTTCTAAGGTGGATTTCTTCGGCCCTATTATGAAATTATGCATTGACAAGCGCGGTATTCTTGTCAATCAGCATTACATTACCTCTGACCGTGTTGAATTGAATTACGATATGCC
>DCIC01000043.1:27092-41628 GCA_002315825.1 Bacteroidales bacterium UBA1736
GGCCAGATTGGTCAGATTGGACATTCTTCTCAACGGTGAGCCTGCAGATGCTCTCTCTACATTGATTCACGAAGACAATGCCTATGATTTCGGGAGGAAGATGTGCGTGAAACTCAAGGATCTGATCCCCAGACAGCAGTTTGATATTCCCGTGCAGGCTGCAATCGGAGCGAAAATTATTGCCCGCGAGACAGTTAAGCAAGTAAGAAAGGATGTTACGGCAAAGTGCTACGGAGGAGATATCACGAGGAAACGCAAACTCCTCGAAAAACAGAAGGAAGGCAAAAAGAGAATGCGCCAGATAGGTACTGTTCAGGTCCCTCAGAGCGCGTTTATGGCTGTTCTCAAATTGGATTGATTTCCATTCCTCTCTCAGGCCAATGGCAAAGACTGAAAAGACAAATGCGTCCAGGCTTTTGGATGCTTCAGGTATCAGTTACGAGTTGATCCCTTATTCATTCTCTGAAGACGATCTGTCAGCACAACATGTTGCTCAGGAACTCGGCGAGGATATTGATCAAGTGTTCAAGACTCTTGTTCTGCGGGGTGACAGAAGTGGTATCTTTGTATGTGTGATCCCGGGCTCTTTCGAGGTGGATCTTAAACTGGCGGCCAGGATATCTGGGAATAAAAGTTGCGAAATGCTTCATATGAAAGAATTGCTCCCTGTCACGGGATATATCAGGGGCGGCTGCTCTCCAATAGGAATGAAAAAAGCGTTTCCGACATTTATTCACGAAAGTTGCCTGCTGTATGATTATATCTTTGTCAGTGCAGGTGTGAGAGGCCTTCAGTTGAGAATCAACCCTTCCGATCTGATAGGTTTTATTTCCGCGGGGATATATCCCGTAGAATAGACCTTAAGGCACGGGATCATAGCCGGAACCGCCCCAAGGGTGGCACCTCAGTATCCGTTTCAATGACAGATAGAATCCTTTGACTGGCCCGTATTTTCTGAATGCCTCTAGTGCGTACTGTGAACAGGTTGGCGTGAATCTGCAACTTGCCGGGGTGAGAGGGGATATGCAGATTTGGTAAAAACGGATCAGGGCTATGAATGGAGATGATATTATTTTCCGGACTTTACCTTGCATAAGATGTCTCTGACTTTAGAATGGATTTCCGGGAAAGGGAGGACCTCGACCTCATTGTACAAGAACAGAATATCAGGACATTTTCCCTCCAGAATGAATTTCTGGGTGCGATAGGCTTCTCTGATTCTGCGCTTCAGCAGATTCCTTTTGACGGCGCGTTTGAAGATCTTCTTTGGGACGGATACGATTATTCTGGGGCAGTCCGTTTCTTCCGGGAAGAAATAGCAGTATTTCATTCCGGGTACCGAACCCCATTTCCCCCGATTCATCAGAGTGGAAATATTGGTTTTGCCTCTTAGCCTTTCTTGGCGGGAAAGGGTGTTGGATAGAGGATATCCCTCCATAGTCTATTATTTGTTTTCCTCAAGATATAGTTCAAGAGCCTTGGCCACTGAGGGTGCCTGAGGAGTGGGCGCTTGGAATTCAATTGCCAATCCGGCCTGAGACATAGCGCTTACAATTGATTTTCCGTAAGATGCAAACTTGAGTCCGCCCTGCTGGAAATCAGGATAGTTCTCAAATAGCGATTTTACGTCAGATGAGTTGTATAGGACAATCAAATCATATTGGGAAAGGTCGATGCTCTTCAAATCCTGTGGTACGGATTTGATGAACACCGCTGTCTTGTAATCCAACTCTTTCTCATCAAACAACTTGGTCAGTGATTCGTTGCGCGAGGAATCGGATGTAGTGATCAGGAAATTCTCATCAGTGTGTTTGCTTCCTATAGCCTCTATTATGGATTCGGGCGTACCGTTCCCGAAAAAAATCTTACGCTTTCTGTAAATGATATGCTTCTGCAAGTACATTGCCACTGCTTCTGTCGTGCAGAAATATTTCATTGTTTCTGGGATTTTGATTCGGAGCTCTTCGCTCAGAGAAAAGAATGCGTCTATTGCGTGTCGGGAAGAAAACACTAGGGCTGTGTAGTCCAGAATGTTGATTCTTTGCGATCTGAATTCCAATGAGGACAGGGGTTCGATAAGGAAGAAAGGCTTGAACTCGATTTTTACTTTGTATTTTTCCTCGAGAGAAGAGTATGGAGTAATGTTAGACGGAGCGTTCTGCGATATCAGGATGTTCTTTATCTGAGCCATAATATTATCAAAATACCAGTAGGTAAAAATTCAAGGACGCAAAGATACAAAAAACTTGAAAAACCACTATGACTGGAGACTAAAAAGTGGAATCTCCGGGCTATGCAAAGTGTGTATGTCACAATGCTTTCAATCAAAATGACCTGTCTTGCGGCATCAGGGCCGATATCAAAGGCGGTAACTATCCCCAAAGAAATGAGCCATAGGATGCACAGGATTATGAAATAATTGTTTACGCATTTGGATGAATACACGAAATGCTCTTCTGCGTAGAGTCTGTAGCTGGACATCCTGAAGAGAAGATATCGGACCGCAAGATATCCCGAAATGACAGCCAGACAAAAGACCAGACCTTTGCCTGAGGGTAGAAGCCGGTCGGTGAGAAGAATGAAGGGGACAATCAGTGACAGTGCCGCCATATCTCTGGGCCGGCTATATTGTATCCCCGATTCAATGGTGATTCCGGCCTTGAAATTAAAAAGGGATTTCAATATACAGGGAAGGATGTTGAGTATATTGTTGAGGGAGAAGAGAAACAGAATGATTGAAAGGATTATCAGCACAGACATCAATGGGTCTGACTGCCAGATGGAAGGAATGGCATCGGACACGGAATGTGCCTCTTGAGGCATCCTCAAGCTACCGAAGACATATGTACTGTCGGTAGGCATCTCAATTCCCTCGTTTTGCCTTATATCCCAAATCTGTCAAAAGTTGTGTGACCTTATCCCTGAAATCACCTTGGATGGTGATTTCTCCGTCTTTTGCAGTCCCTCCGACTCCGCATTTCACCTTCAGAGTACGGCCCAGCTCGACAAGATCGCCCTCCGCTCCGACAAAGCCCTTTACGAGAGTGACTTGTTTGCCTGCTCTTCCGCTTCTGTCAATGGTTACAATCAACTTCTGCTTCGAAGGTTCGAGGGTTTCGATTTGCTCATCCTGAGATGTTTCGAACGAAAAATCGGGATTGGTGGAATACACCATACCGAGCCTTTTTTTCCAATCGTTGTCAGCCATATAGATAAAATCCACTTGGAGTGGGTTAATTTTTGCAAAGATAATGATTTCCTTTTGTATCTTTGTAAGTTATGGACGAAAAGAAATTTAAATTGTGGAACAGAATCTCAGCATTGACTGTTTTTCTTGTTTCATTGGTGACTTACTTTTCCACTTTGGAGCCTACCGCTTCATTCTGGGATTGCGGAGAATTTATTGCATCATCATATAAGCTGGAGGTGGGACATCCTCCCGGGAACCCTGTTTTCCAGTTGATTGCCCGTTTCTTTACGATGTTTGGAGACAATACCCACGCTGCGTTGCTTGTCAATGCGATGAGTGGATTGTGCTCCGCACTGACGATTTTCTTTCTGTACCTCACCATCGTTTTCTTTGTTAAACGGATGTTTATACATAAGGAAGGAGCCGGTTTCCATACGGGAGAAGCGATAGCGATATTCGGCAGCGGGATTGTGGGGGCTTTGGCATATTGCTTCTCAGATACGTTCTGGTTTTCTGCAGTTGAGGGTGAAGTCTATGCTATGTCTTCACTTTTCACCGCCCTTGTGTTCTGGGCGATGACAAAGTGGTATGAAGTAGCGGACAAGCCTTATGCCAATCGCTGGATTGTTTTGATTTCGTTCCTGATGGGTTTATCCATCGGTGTTCACTTGCTCAACCTTCTTGCCATCCCCGCAATCGTATTTATGTACTATTACAGGAAAAGAGAGGATGGGAAATATACCTTATGGGAGAGTGTCAAGATTATGCTGCTTTCAGTTGTGATACTTGCATTTATCCTGTTCCTTATCATTCCGTATCTCCCGAAGATTGCAGCTTATGTGGATTTGCTGTTTGTCAATGTATTCGCCCTGCCGTTCAACAGTGGAGCCGTGTTCTTCCTGGTTGCTCTCCTTGGCCTGTGCTTCTGGGGCCTGAATTGGACGTTGAAAAAAGGTAAGGCATTCTGGAATACAACTCTTCTTTGTCTGACTACCATCATTGTGGGATTTTCCATATTCTCTGTAGTAGTCATCCGCTCCTGTTCAAAGACCCCCACGAATGAGTATCAGCCGGACAATGCATTTACTTTGGTAAGATATCTCTCCAGAGAGCAGTATGGGTCTAATCCTTTATTGTATGGTCAGTACTATGGTGCTCCATATGAATTGACGAGCGGGAAGTATTGGACACCTCTCGATGGGAAATATAAGAAGGCGGATGCTCCTATCAATGCAAAGTATAAGACATCAGGGAAGATGTTGTTCCCCAGAATGTGGAGTTCAAGCATTGATGGAAGGAATGAGGCGTTCTACGAGACATATACTAATGGTAAGGGCTTGTCGGTGGATGGCGCAAGTGCAAAGAAGCCGACAATGAGGGATAATCTGGCTTATTTCTTCGATTATCAGCTCAATTGGATGTACTGGCGCTATTTTATGTGGAATTTTGTCGGCCGTCAGAATGAGATTCACAGCCCTGTTCCCGGAGATTTGTTCTATGGCAATTGGGAAAGCGGGATCAAGGCTCTTGATGATTTCAGACTTGGAGATCAAGAGGATGCTCCTGCCCTTCTGAAGGACAATAAAGGGAAGAATCATTATTTTGCTCTTCCGCTCCTGTTGGGCCTTCTGGGCTTGTTCTTTCAATACAACAGGGACAAGAGAGGGTGTTGGCTGATTTTCCTGATGTTCTTTATGACGGGAATTGCCATCGTTGTTTATTTGAATCAGCCTCCATATCAAGTACGTGAACGTGATTATGCATATGCCGGGTCATTCTATTTCTTCAGCGTGTGGATAGGTTTTGCAATAGCGGCGATATATTCCTGGATCAATGAGAAGATGAAGAACAAATACAGTGTTGCGCTCAGTGCGGCAGTGACTGTGGCCTGTCTTTTCGTTCCTGCACTTATGGCAGAGGAGAACTGGGATGACCACGACAGAAGCAACAGGGGCACGGCTGTGGAGATGGCGAAGAATTATCTGAACTCTGTTGGGGAACAAGGCATCCTTGTTACTCACGGAGATAATGATACCTTCCCTCTGTGGTACGCTCAGGAAGTGGAGGGCGTTCGGACGGATGTGAGGATTTGCAATACATCCTTGCTTGGAACCGACTGGCATATCGATCAGATGAAATATGCCTGCAATGAGTCCGCTCCTCTTCCTTTGACAGTGGGGGCCGCTCAGTATCTGTATGGTACCAATGAGTATGCATATATTTATGACACTCGAGAGCAAGCGATTCCCATCGCAGATGTGATGAAGGTGTTCAAGCACCCCGATGCTAAGATTTCTCTTTCCAGCGGGAAAAAGGTTGATTATATCGTTTCCAGAAAGCTTATTGTTCCAGTCAATCGCGAGAATGTCATAAAGAGTGGGATACTTGATGCCAAATATTCGGATATGATTCCGGATCAGATTATACTTGAGATCCCTAAGGATAAGGAATACTTGTCAAAGGGAGAACTCTTTATGCTGGATCTCCTCTCGAATTACCAGTGGGACCGTCCCATCAACCTGCTTAACCAGGGTGGAGATCTCAATATCGGAATCAAAGAGTATCTGATGTATGAAGGTTACTCAAGTAAACTTATTCCGATAAAGAATAAGATAGCGTCTTCTGATATCGGGTTTGTTGATACTGACCATCTGTACGATCTTATGAAGAATGAATTCACTTGGGAGCAGACCAGACGCAAGGATTACTTTGTGGATTATCAGAATATGTACACCAATCTGGGTGTGATGTCTCTGAGGAATATTTTCGTATGTGCTTCCAATGCCTTCATAAAGGCTGGAGAAACGGACAGAGCCCTTGAAATGCTCGATATGTGTCAGGAGAATGTTCCTGCGGAAATATATCCTCTGGAGACTATTCCTGTTGGCTTTTCAGGGAATGATATGGTTGTGGTGAATATGATAGAGAACTATTATTTGCTCGGCCAGACTGAAAAGGCCAGGGAGTTGGGTGTAGCTTTGGCCAATGAGCTGATTGTCTCAGCCCGTTTCTATCTGGAATACTACGATTACTCGCAATCTGATTTTGAACTTTGCGGACACTTTATCTACTACCTTGCCGATGCCTTTGAAAAGGGTGGCGACACGGAGCTCAGTACAAAGTTGCAGGAGAATCTCTCCAAACTGATCAAGGTGATGACCACTGGCGAGATGCCGGGGGAAGATAATCTTGAGGGCTTGAGCGACTAGCGTTATAAGTAAATTTCAAAAATAACTTGGTAATCTTTACCAACTCATTTTTTTCGGTTTACCAAGCGGATGAAAATACTTAAGGGGAGGGCTTTGCCGAAGCGGTCACGCAGGGCAAGCTCTCCGCTTTCTATATTGTAACTGTCCTTCAGATGGAATGCTTCCTTGACAACTGTCTCTCCCAAGAGGGCGGAGTATCCGTTGGAATACAGATTGAGAACCATAAAGCTGTTTTCCGGCTCGAGAATGGAGGAGACTGTCTTCAGCATTTCAAACAAGCACTCGTCAAGCTTCCATTTCTCTCCGTCGGGGCCATGGCCGTATGCCGGTGGATCCAGGATTATACCTTGATATCTATTGCCTCTGCGGACTTCACGATGTGCGAATTTCATAGCGTCCTCAACTACCCATCGTATATCTTTCAGACCGCTTCTCTCCATATTTCCATTTGCCCAGGTGACCACCTGCCTTACCGAATCCAGATGGGTGACATCCGCTCCCGCTGCTCTGGCGGCAAGAGAGGCGGCTCCGGTATATGCAAACATATTCAGAACTTTGGGTTTGCCCCCGAGATTCCGGGTCTGTTCGAAGATGAACTCCCAGTTGGGCGCTTGTTCGGGAAAAATACCGACGTGCTTGAATGAAGTGAGTCCGAGCCTCAAATTGAGGTCAAGTCCAGGATGGCCACCGCGATAGTTGATATACCATTGGTCATCCATTTTCTTGAGTCTGTCCCAAGTGCCGCTGTCTTCTTTCCCAGCTTTGCCAAAACCCGCTCCGGGACGGAATCTGGTATGAATCAAACGATTCCATTCATTCTCGCTGAGGCTTTTGTCCCAAAGTGCCTTAGGCTCGGGCCGGGCCATGCAATACGTGCCGAACCGCTCCAGTTTCTCACCGTTCCCGCAGTCAATCAATTCATAGTCTTTCCAATGAGTCCCCGGATATTCAATCTTCATTTTTCCAGTCTGTTACGATTATTTTGCAAAGATAAGGAAGAAATTTATTAAATTTGTAGTTGCGAAAAAGTAACACAAAATAATATATTATGCAACAACACATTGATTCTTACGATTTTACTGGCAAGAAGGCCATCGTCAGAGTAGACTTTAATGTTCCACTGAACGAAAAATTTGAGATTACTGACGATACCCGTATCAGGGCTGCAATGCCTACACTCAAGGCTATTGTTGAGAAGGGTGGATCTGTTATCATTATGTCACACCTCGGACGTCCGAAGGGTGTAGATAATAAGTTCTCTCTCAGACATATTGTTGATCACGTAGCCGCAAAACTGGGTGTTCCCGTCAAGTTTGCCGATGATTGTATGAAGGCTGATGAACTTGCTGCATCACTTAAGCCCGGAGAGGCTCTTCTTCTTGAGAACCTTCGTTTCTATGCTGAGGAAGAAGGAAAACCGAGAGGACTTGCAGAGGATGCGACCGATGAACAGAAAGCTGCAGCCAAGGCTGAGGTCAAGGCAAGCCAGAAGGAGTTTGTCAAGCATCTCGCTTCATATGCAGACTGCTATGTAAACGACGCTTTCGGTACAGCGCACAGGGCACACGCATCTACTGCGCTTATCGCCAAGTATTTCCCCAATGACAAGATGTTCGGCTATCTGATGGAAGGTGAAATCAAGGCAATTGACAATGTCCTCCATAATGCAGAGCGTCCTCTTACCGCCATTATCGGTGGCTCAAAGGTTTCTTCCAAGCTTGCAGTTCTCAAGAATCTTGTCGGAAAGGTTGACAATCTCATCATTGGTGGCGGTATGGGCTATACTTTCATCAAGGCTCAGGGCGGAAAGATTGGTCAGTCTCTTCACGAAGATGACCTTATGCCTGAGGCTTTGGCTATTCTCGAAGAGGCAAAGGCAAAAGGTGTGAATGTTTATCTTTCTACTGAGACCGTCATTACACAGGAGTTCTCAAATGACGCTCAGACCAAGGTCGTATCATCCTTCGAAATACCCGAGGATTGGGAGGGCGTTGATGCCGGTCCTCACAGCCTTGCAGCTTGGAAGAAGGTCATCAACTCTTCAAAGACTATTCTTTGGAACGGTCCGGTAGGCGTATTTGAGATTCCAAATTTTGCTAAGGGAACACTTCGTATCGCTGAGGATCTTGCAGAGGCTACTGCAGATGGTGCATATACTCTCGTGGGTGGAGGTGATTCTGTTGCAGCTGTTACCCAGATGGGATTTGCCGATAAGGTCAGCTATGTTTCAACAGGTGGTGGCGCAATGCTTGAAGCAATCGAAGGAAAGGATCTCCCCGGGATTGCAGCTGTCCGCGAGTAATCAGATATCCAAATAATAGAACTTACTTCAGAGCCTTCGCATAGTGCGTGGGCTCTGATTTTTTTGAGTGCTCGCTCTTCTGGATGGCGGCTGGAACGCCTCTCTTGCCGGCGAAAATGAGTATCGCGATGCCTGCGACTATGAAAGGGATTGAGAGTAATTGTCCCATATTCAAGAGCATGGTATCCTCGAATCCGACCTGGGGCTCTTTTATGTACTCAATAAGGAAGCGCATTCCGAAACAGCCGATCATAAAGATGCCAAAAAAGCTGCCTCTCTTGATTTGTGGGAGTTTTTTCTTGTACAGACTTAGCAGAATAATGCCCAGGATAAAATATGATATGGCTTCGTAGAGCTGTGTGGGGTGTTTGGGCTGAGTTTCGGCATTTCTTTCGAATATGAAGCCCCAGGGAAGAGATGTGACATCTCCGTAGATTTCCGAATTGAAAAGATTCCCCAATCTTATCAGACATCCTGCAAAAGCGACAGTAATGCAGAGATGATCCATAATCCACAGAAAGTCGAAATTGTATTTCTTTCCATAGTGAGCGGCAAACCACCACATAGCCAGCAGCAGAGCGATTGCACCTCCGTGACTTGCGAGTCCACCTTTCCAGGGCATGAAGATCTCGATAAAACCCTCCCAACTGGTAAGATAGAAGTCCGGTTGATAGAACAGGCAGTGGCCTAGTCTGGCTCCGACTATGGTGCCGATGAGCAGTGTGTACAGCAGAGGGTCCAGCAAGGATTGCGGGAGACCTTCATTGCGGAAAAACCATCTGAAGATATACCATCCGATTATGAAACCTGATACAAACAATAGTGAGTACCATCTGATACCCAGTGCTCCGATATGGAATATGACAGGATCGACATTCCATTTTATTATCAGTGCCGCGGCTGAAAGAAGACTGTCCATTGGTTTTTTGTTTAGTTTTTGCAAAATTAAGATTATTTTTGCAAAATTTTTCAGGCAGCATCAGAAAGGCTCTTGATAGCCTGGTGGAATGATTTTTGCTAATAAACGCTGCACATAATTGAATTTTTGATGAGAAAATTAATGTTTTTTGTTGCGGTTCTTGCCGGAGTCGCCACAAGTTCCGGCATCTGCTGCGCCCAGTATTCAGAGAAAACTACAGTTCCTCTCTCAGGAGGAGTGAATGATTCTGTTCTGGTTTTGTCATTGGATAAAGCCTTGGAGATTGCGCTTAGTGAAAATGTTTCTGTCAAAGTGGCGGACAAAGAGATTACGAGAAGCGAATATGCCAAGAAGGGTACATATGCATCTCTATTCCCTCAGATTGATCTTACCGGCAGTTATCAGAGGACGATCAAGAAGCAGGTAGTATATATGGATTTTGATATATCTGAATATACTTCGATGGCTGGAGGTGCTCAGAGTGCAGGACAGACTCCTACGAGTTCTGCCGCAGAGACATCAACCGAGAATAAGGAAGACGGCGGTATCGAGATGGGCCGTTGGAACTCCTATATGGCCGGAGTATCTGCTTCAATGCCACTTGTGAACGCACAATTGTGGCGGAGCCTCAAAATATCCGGACAGGATGTGGAACTGGCTGTTGAGAAAGCGAGAGCTTCTCGACTGGATATGGTCACTCAGGTCAAGAAAACATATTATGCGGTGCTTTTGGCCAAGGAGAACTTGAAAGTATATGAGGAAGTGCTTCAGAACGCCATTGATAATTTCAGACAGACTGAGATGAAATACAATGTGCAGAAAGCCTCCGAACTGGACTATATCAGGACAAAGTCCAATATTTCCAGCGCTATTCCGAATGTCTATGATGCTGAAAGCAATGTGCTTCTGACACTGTGGCAGTTGAAGGCGGTTATGGGAATCAATCTTGACACTGAGGTGGATGTAGAAGGCTCTCTGAATGATTTCGGGCAGAGTATGTTTTATGATATTCATCAGAATGACGATTATTCTCTTGACGCCAACTCTGATATGCGTCAGCTTGCCATTCAGGCGGAGGAACTGGCCAACACCATAAAACTGCAGAATGAAGCATATCTGCCGACCCTGGGCCTTCAGTTTTCTTATATGCTTAATGCCAATACCAATGATTTCAAGTTCAGCCAATATAACTGGTCTCCTTATTCCTATGTTGGACTGTCTTTGGCGATACCCATTTTTTCCGGCGGGAAAAGATACTCAAATGTCAAGCAGTCCAAGATTCAGTATGATGAGCTGAAACTCAGGACCGAGGATACTGAAAGGCAACTTAGGATTGCCATACAGCAGTACCTCAATAAGATGGAAACAGATATGCGCAGTTATTCATCAGCATTGGAGGCGGTTGAACTTGCGCAGAAGGCTTATTCCATTGCCTCAAAGTCATATGCCGTCGGGCGCAATACTTTGACCGATGTGAATGATTCTCAGCTTGCTCTTGTGCAGGCACAGTTGAATCAATGTTTGACTATTTATGATTTTCTGAGTGTTAAGGCTGATCTGGAAGAGACACTTGGATGTGATTTTACCGAAAACAAATAAATGACATATGAAAAATTTAGTACCCGTATTCAGTCTTGTTGTTCTTTGTGCAGCGATGTGCTCTTGTTCAGGTGGAAATACCCGGGAGATCGTCTCTGAAGATGAAGCAGTGAAAGTGGAGGTGACTGAAGCGATCAGAATGGATGTACCTCAGTTTGAAACTTATTCTTCGACAGTCCAAGCTTTTGTCATCAATAACGTTGTCCCGCAAAGTGGAAACCGAATCGCCAAGATTAAGGCGGAGATTGGTGACTTTGTCAAGGAAGGACAGATTCTGGCTGAGATGGATATGGCTAATCTCACCCAGACAGAGTTGAAGCTATCCAATGATTCGACCGAGCTCGCTCGACTTCGGGAGCTGTATGAAGCGGGTGGCATCTCCAAATCCGATTTCGAATCGGCGGAATTGGGATATAATATCAGCCGAACCACATATCAGAATCTCTTGGACAATACAGTGCTCCGTTCTCCAATTTCAGGAGTTGTGACAGCCAGAAATTATGATCAGGGCGATATGTACTCTATGTCTTCCCCTATTTTTGTGGTTCAGCAGATCACTCCTGTAAAACTGCTTGTTGGAGTTTCGGAGAAGGATTACTCCAGAGTGAATACCGGTGATGTCGTATCCATTGAAGTCGAGGCTATCCCCGGCCGAGTGTTTGAGGGTAGAGTCAGTCGTATTTATCCGACCATTGACGCTGCATCCCATACTTTTACGGTTGAGGTTCAGGTCCCCAACACTGACCGCGTTCTGCGTCCCGGAATGTATGCAAAACCGACAGTGACCTTCACTGTGAACAATAGTATTGTGGTTCCTGACGGTGCGGTTGTCAAGCAGCAGGGCTCCGGCCAGCGCATCGTTTATGTCACTTCTCCGGATAATACAGTATCTGTCAGAGTGGTTTCTCTTGGCAGACATTTCGAGGACAAGTATGAAATTCTTGAAGGCATTTCCGAAGGGGAGAAGGTTGTGGTGAAGGGGCAGACAGCCCTTAAAAATGGGTCTAAAATAGAGTTCTGATTATGAGCATTTATAGGAAAGCCGTCAATAATCCGGTGACCACAGCTCTGGTCTTTGTCGCGTTTATGATTTTCGGAATCTTTTCGCTGATGAAGACTTCGATAGCCCAGTTCCCGGATTTTGATGCCAACGTAATTATGGTGATGTCTTCGTATCCGGGTACAAATGCATCCGATATAGAGACAAATCTTACCAAGGTGCTTGAGAATTCTCTTAATGGAGTTGAAAATCTGAAGCATCTGAATTCAAACTCAAAAGAGAATACAGCGATTCTTTATCTTGAATTCGAGCAAGGTACGGATATTGACAAGGCTATCAACAATGTCAGGGACAAACTTGATATGGTCAGTTCTGCACTTCCCGATGGGGCCGGCCAGCCTACGATCTTTAAGTTCAGTATGGACGATATGCCTATTATGGTATTGTCTGCCACTGCCGAGGAGAGTGCTGACGGTCTTGAAAAGATTCTTGACGATAAACTTACTACATCTCTTGCCCGTGTCTCAGGAGTGGGAACTGTGACGGTCACTGGTGCGCCTACCCGTGAAATCCACGTGTATTGCGATCCTAATAAATTGCAGGCCTACGGTTTGAGCGTGAGCACAATATCACAGATTATAGCTACTGAAAACAGGAATGTGCCTTCCGGCAATCTTGATATCGGCTCCGAAACATATTCCCTTCGCGTTCAGCAGGAGTTCGGTGATCCCAGTGAGATATTGGATATCTCTCTTGGCTCATATAATGGTAAGGTGGTGTACCTCAGGGATGTGGCTACTGTTAGGGATGAGAGCAAAGAAAAGGAGCAGATAACATATACTGACGGGATCCGTTCCGCACGAATCAGTATTCAGAAGCAGGCAGGAGCCAATACTGTGGATGTAATAGAGAAGGTAAAGGAGCAGTTGACTGTCATTCAGAAGGATTTGCCTTCTGATATCAAGATCTCTACAGTCATTGATTCCTCATCGAATATCATCAATACCATCAATTCTCTCAAGGATACGATACTGATCACATTCATAGTGGTGATGCTGGTAGTATTTATCTTCCTCGGGAGATGGAGGGCCACATTTATTATCATCCTCTCTATCCCTATTGCCCTTCTGGCGTCTCTTGTTTACCTTTACGCAACGGGGAACACTTTGAACATCATTTCAATGTCAGCCCTATCCATTGCAATCGGTATGGTCGTGGATGATGCGATTGTTGTTCTTGAGAATGTTTCCACCCATCTGGAAAGAGGAGAAAAGCCAAAGGAGGCTGCGGTTCTCGCTACGTCAGAGGTGGGTATCTCTGTAATTGCTTCCACTCTGACAATGCTGTGCGTGTTCCTTCCTCTGACTATGGTCAGTGGAATGGCCGGGATATTGTTCAAACAGTTGGGGTGGATTGTCAGCCTGATTATGATAGTATCCACTACTGCGGCTCTTACTCTGGTGCCTATGCTTTGCTCAAGATTCCTTAAGGCAGGGCCGAAGACGGGGAAACTTCATGTGGCGATTTTTGGACGGATTGACAAGGTGTTGAATGCCATTTCCGAGGCATATGCCAGACTGATCAACTTCAGTGTCAATCATAGGAAGACTGTTATTGTCGGGGCATTCGCTATTTTTGTAATTGTAATTGCTGTCTGTGTCCCCGGATTGAAGACGGAACTTTTGTCAATGGGAGACAGCGGTCGTTTGTCAGTATCTATTGAACTTCCTGTCGGAACATCACAGGAGGTGACTGGCGATTTTGCCCATAGAATCTACACCCAGATATGCAATGAGGTTCCAGAGATTCAGATAGGAAGTTTTACTTACGGACAGGCTGATTCGGACAATGCCTTTGCAAATATGATGAGCAATGGTTCGTACATTGTCTCTATTGATCTGAATCTGGGAAGTGTGGCTACCAGAGAGCGAGGGTCCGCCGAGATATCGGATGTAATTCGAAACATAATTTCTCAGTATCCCGAAGTCAGGAAGGCAACTGTATCTGAGGGTATGGGAATGATGGGCGGAGCTTCAAGCGTTGAGATTGAGATATATGGATACGATTTCTCTACGACGGACCGCGTGGCGAAGGACCTTCAGGAAAGGATGCTTCAGGATCCTTCGTTCACGGAGGTGACCTTGAGCAGAGATGAGTACGCTCCCGAGTATCAGGTTAAGTTCGACAGGACAAAATTGGCCCTTAACGGTTTGAACTCAGCTACTGCCGGTGCTGCTTTCAGTGCGGCTATGAGTGGAATAGTGGGCTCGTTCTATAGGGAGGACGGAGAGGAATACAATATCCGTGTCAGATATGC
>DCIC01000144.1:0-14392 GCA_002315825.1 Bacteroidales bacterium UBA1736
GGAGATATTGCCCTCGTTGGATCCGTCAAACAGGAATTTATACAGATCGACTGTGCTCACGGTCTTACCGGCTCTTACTATCCTGATGGTGCGAAGGGAACCTATCTGAGTGATGCCTCCCGCATAATACAAAGCGTTGAAAGCGGTTGAGAATGCGCTGAGCCTGTATGTTCCCGGTGCTTTCACTTCTCCAAGGACATTTACGTGGATGGTGCGGATATTTCCTAGCGTGACACTCATTTGAGAGTCGGCTTCAGGTCCCATAATGGAATATTTGGCCGAGAGCGCCGAGCGGAGCTTCTTTGTGGCCTGGTCGATGGTGAGGCCTGAAAGGTGGACGGGCCCGACCTGCTCTATGAATATCTGACCTTCAGGGGATACTGTGGCTTGAATGGTAGCTTCGCTCGCTCCCCACACGTCTATTATGATTTCGTCCTCGGGCCCGATGACATAGTCTTTGGGCGTGGCGGAATTGACATTGGGCTCGAAGGTAAGCTCGCTCTTGTTGCTGAATAAATTGTGTCCGAAGATATCATCTGCCGCGATTTTTCTGTTCTTGATGGAATCCTTGGGCGGGAGAAGTAGGCCGTCTTCGTCTTTTTCTTTGAAAATCTGGGTAGTGTCTATCTGAGATTGTCTCATCCTGCTTTTGAGAGTGGTCCTCTCTGCCTGAGAGCCACCTCCCGGAAGAGCGGTAGTTGCGTTACCGTTCCCGTGTTGCTGCATCAGGCGCTGGATCTGACTGGTCGGTACTCCTTTTGCGAGGAGTTCCTGACCGATCTGAGTCTGGCTCTTTCCTGCCTTTAGTCCTTGTTGTACATAGGCGATAATCTGACTGTCAGACATTTGAGCATAGACAGTAGGAGCGGATGCCAGGCATAGGAAGAGGCAAAGTCGTAGGAGTTTCTTCATAGACAAATCAGTATGAATACAAAATAATTGCTAAGGTAATAATTTTTGGCTTAAAATAATGCGGATATGCCTTCTGAATTGTTGTATCTTTGCAGGAAAGAATGATTGTTTATGAGATTATTGCTATGTGTCGCTCTGGCTATTGGCATTGCGCTGCCTTGCTGTCGTACTTCGGATCAGGAGAGGGCGTTCCTGCCCGGGGATATTGTCCCTGATGAGATTGTCGCAGAGTATGGATGCGAATGCTTTTTCAGTGCGCAGGAGTTGAGCGATGAACTGTTTTCTCTGATGCAGGGGAAATCATATAAAGAGAATTGTACCATTCCGAGAGAAGATTTACGCTATCTTCTTGTCCTGCATAAAAATATAGAAGGAAAGACTCTGGTCGGAGAGATGGTCGTGAATAAGAGTATCGCTGATGATGCGCTGGAGATTTTCCGTGAGTTGTACAGCGCCTCTTATCCCATTGAAAAGATGCGCCTTGTGGACTATTATGATGCGGATGACCAGATGTCTATGCGGGACAATAATTCTTCGTCTTTCAATTTCCGCTTTATATCCCACACCACCAAGGTGTCGGTTCACGGGAGAGGAGAAGCGATTGATATTAATCCCTATTACAATCCCTACTACAAAATCCTCCCTGATGGTACGGAAGTCATTGAACCTGAGGGGGCAAATCCTTATCTTGACCGTTCGGCGAGCTTCGATTATAAGGTCAGCAGAGAGGATTTGTGCTGCAGGCTGTTTATTGAGCACGGATTTGAGTGGGGAGGAGACTGGACTACGTGCAAGGATTATCAGCATTTTGAGTTGAAACAATAAAAGCTATCATATGTTCAAAAAGATTATTTCAGTTGCCCTTGTGGCATTTGCCCTCAGTGCGGAAGTCCTGGCAGATGAGGGAATGTGGCTTCCGGCCCTAATATCCCAGAGAATAGGGGATATGCAGGCGAAGGGATTCAAATTGACGGCAGAGGATATTTATAGCGTCAATCAAGCCTCTCTGAAGGATGCTGTCGTGCTGTTCGGCAGCGGCTGTACGGGAGAATTGATTTCCGGCGAAGGACTGCTTGTCACAAACCACCATTGCGGATACAGTCAGATACAAAAGCACAGCAGCGTGGAGCACGATTATCTCAGAGATGGTTTCTGGGCAATGACACGCTCTGAGGAACTCCCCAATCCAGGGCTGACTGTCAAGTTTCTTGAGAGGATGGAGGATGTGACGGATCTTATTGTAAACAAGGGATATACTGCTGAACAGCTGGTAAACGATGCTGTCGGTGGGGTCAATGGTAGGAAGGCTCAGGTGGAGTCTATTTTCTACGGCAATCAGTATTATCTTTTTGTGTTCCGTGAGTACAGGGATGTCCGCCTTGTGGGCGCACCACCATCATCTATCGGCAAATTCGGTGGCGATACGGACAATTGGATGTGGCCCCGTCATACGGGAGATTTTTCTATGTTCAGGATCTATGCAGACAAGGACAACAATCCCGCTGATTATTCGGCGGACAATGTTCCATATACACCCAGGAAGTATTTCAGGATTTCGCGTGCCGGAGTAAAGGAAGGCGATTTTACCTTTATCTACGGCTGTCCGGGTTCTACCCGTGAATATATCCATTCTGAAGGGGTGCGTTATATTTCAGAAGTTTCCGACCCTGCCAAGGTGGGGTTGAGGACTCTTCGGTTGGACATTATGAAAAAGTATATGGATTCCAGCCAGCAGGTGCGCATTCAGTATTCTTCCAAGGCAGCGAGCGTCTCCAATGCCTGGAAGAAATGGCAGGGAGAGGCGATGGGAATCGACAAGAATATGGTTGTGGACCGTAAGCGGGGGTATGAGCAGCGCTTCAGGGAGTGGGCCAAAGGGACCGAGTATGATGGAGTAGTTGATAGTCTGGGCGCTTTGTATGCCGAGCTTGAGCCTTACAATCTGATGAAGGAATACTATCAGGAGACGGCATACACAGTGGAGATTGCTTCGTTTGCCAACAGGTATTTGAAAGCGGATTCGGTGCAGCGGAATGCCGTGAGGGAGTCTTTCTACAAGGATTATTATCAGCCTATTGACAAAGAATGTTTCATTGCGATGATGGGTGCATTCGACAGGCAGGCTAAAGGAAGCCTGCGCCCCGAGTATCTTGACAGACAGCTGGCCGAATATGGCAGTATCGAGGCTTGGGCCGAGGCTGTTTTCGGGGATTCTCTCAACATTGCATACGAATTCTACAGCGAATTCATGAACTGGTACAGGGAAGATGTCCTTCCTCAGATAACACGTATCAATGGAGAAATAGAAAGCTTGTATAAGGTCTATATGAGGGGCCAGATGGCTTTTGAACCTGAGCGCACTTTCTATCCTGATGCTAATCTGACATTGAGGGTCGCTTATGGTAAAGTGCAGGGGTATGAGCCATCGGACGGAGTATATTACTATCCCAATTCGACACTGAGGGGAGTGATGGAGAAGGACAATCCCGAGATATTTGATTACAACATTCCTCAGGTCCTGAGGGATATTTATGCTCAGGGCGGTTATGAGGATACTCCGGTTTGTTTCCTTGCAACGAACCATACCACCGGGGGCAATTCCGGAAGCCCTGTCATCAATGCGGACGGGGATCTGATAGGGATCAACTTTGACCGTGTCTGGGAGGGGACAATGAGCGATATCGCTTTCGATCCTCGGATTTGCAGGAATATATCTCTGGATATCAGGTATTTGCTTTTTGTCGTAGAAAAGGTTGGGGGAGCATCTCACCTCCTTGAGGAGATGACATTTGCAAATTAATTATTATATTTGCTTGATTGTATCCAAATCATTGAGTGTACTGACGAAAGACATTGAATAAGAAGACTCTCATAATATTTACGCTTGTGATGGCAGGGCTGATGACGGTAATTGGGATTGCTGTCGCTGTACTATATTCCGATACCGGCAAGGCACACGCTATTTTGCCCGGAAGCGCCCAGAGGTCCGAGTTTCTTTGTGCCGTCCCGTCAGATGCGGCTGCGGTCGTTTGTTTCAGCGACAAGGAAAAAGGCCGGAGAATGCTTCCTTCCTGGGTCGAATTCGATGAGGACTTCTCTCCGAAAGTGGTTTCTCTGCATTTCAACGGGTCATTTGTCCCTTTGTTTATTGCCAAGGGTGACAAAGAGAACCCCGTTTCAATACGTTCTTCTTCAGAGACTCTTGTCGCATCATCTCAGAGGCATCTTTCAGAAGGCCTTTCAATCCTGACTGACGATAGCTTCAATGCACTCTCCTCGCGGTTCAGTGACAGGAATGTCATCTATTTTTCCAACGAATATGCTCTCCGTCTGATTCCTTCCTGGCTTGGGAAGGAGTATTCGTTTCTCTCGCCTCTGGTCAGCACTCTTTCTGAGTGGATGGCCTTTGCTCTGGATGAGGATTCTGACAAGAAATTGAGTTTTCAAGGTGTGGCCGAGTGCGGTAAAAGTGATGCTTTCTTTATGAATGTCCTTAAGTCGCAGGGGAATTCGGATGCCAGAATCACAGAAGTGTTGCCCTCTTCGACAAGTTTTGCGCTCAGTATTCAGATTTCGGACATAGTCAAGTACGAGGATGCATATCTCAAGTTCTTGGACGCATCCCAGAAGTTGTCCTCTTTCAATGATGCCACACTCGGATGGGCTGAAAATCTGGGTATCCGCGAAGTGTCTCTTGCCAAGTGGAAGACAGTGGATGGTGAGGATGTTTGGGCAGTGCTGCTGCGTCAGGCCAAGGCGTCAGAGGAAAGCGGGACAATCGTGGACAATGGATACAAATCATATGCATCCAATCTTTTCGGCCCAGTGTTTTCAGTCCCGGATGAGAGCAAATGCGCTTATGTAGGGGATTGGGTCGTTTATGGAAGCGAAAAAGCCGTCAATGACATTGTCCTCGCTTCGACGCAGGGAGATTACTATGATTACACCAATCCATCTGTTTTGATTACATACCAGCATCAGCGTTTCAATGTTGAAAAGATAATGCAGGCAGGCAGTGGAGTAAGAAAATCCGGGGGCGGAATGACCGCCAGAGTGGAAATCCCGAAGGGCCCTTTTGAGGTGAAGAATTCCGGGACGGGAAAGATCAATTTGTTCTATCAGAATGACAATATGTATCTCTGTCTGAAGGAAAAGGACGGGGCTGGCCTGTGGGGCGTGACTTTCAATGAGCCTATCTGCGGTTGTGTGGGGATGGTGGATTATTACAAGAACGGCAAGCTTCAGTATCTCTTTGCGGCCGGGTCGAAGATTTATCTTATTGACCGTCTGGGACGTTTCGTGACCGGTTTTCCTTACGATACCGGCAGCGACATTCTTCTCGGGCCGGCAGTTTATGATTTTTCGCTTGACGGAGAATATACGCTTATGGTTTTGCACAAGGATAATACGATAGGAATGTACAATATCCACGGGCAAAAAGTGAGCGGGTGGAAGGGCATTGGCCCTCAGGACACGGTTTTATCGCTTCCCTCTCTGAAACAGGATGGGGAAAACCGTTACTGGATAGTTCAGACGGCTCGTCAGACGGAAGTGTATGATTTTTGGGGAGGAGAGCAGTTGAAGGGGAAGGCAGTAAAGAATTTAGTTGAATAAACAAATAATAATGGAATTCAGATCAGTCAACAAGATTCTCGAGAACAGTTTCAAGGAACATTGGGATTGTCCTGCGTTGTCAAACTACCAGGGTGTGACTCATACATACCGGGAGGTTGCCAAGAGAATCAAACATCTGCACATTTGTTTTGATAAATGCGGACTGCAGAAGGGAGACAAAGTTGCAATATGCTCACGGAATCAGTCCAATTGGGGAGTGTGCTTTCTTGCCGCTTTGACATATGGCGCTGTTCCTGTTCCTATCCTTCATGAATTCAAGCCGGGGAATATTCACTATCTTGTCAATCATAGTGACGCCAAGGTTTTGTTTGTGGATGAGGTGTTATGGGAGAATCTCTCAGAACAGGAGATGCCGGGACTCTATGTCATCGTCCAGATTAATACCCTGAAGTATCTGTATGCCAGAGATCCGGAACTGAAAGAAGTCAGAGACAGACTTCCCGATACTTTTGCCAGTGAGTTCCCCGACGGCTTCTCCAAGGATGATTTGTGCTATTATGAGGATAAGGCCGACGAACTTGCAGTCATAAACTATACCTCAGGTACATCAGGCTTTTCAAAGGGTGTAATGATACCTTACAGGGCCTTGTATGCCAATATTTATTTTGCCGGTCATACGGCAGAGCCTCAGATGGACAGCAGCTCGGAAATGGTGTCGATTCTTCCTACGGCACATATGTATGGAATGATGTTCGAGTTCCTCTTCGAAATGACTATCGGAGCACACGTACATTTCCTTACCAGACTGCCCAGTCCGAAGATTATTTTGAAGGCATTTTCTGAAGTGCGTCCAGCCGCAATCATTTCTGTACCTCTCATTATCGAGAAGGTCTATAAGACTCAGATTAAGCCTCAGATAGAAGACAATCAAACTCTTATCAATATTCCTGTCGTCAATCAGTTTGTCCTGAAAAAGTTCCGTGACGGACTCGTGGAGGCGTTCGGGGGAAAGTTTGAGGAAGTTATTCTGGGTGGAGCCGCTCTCAATCCCGAGGTCGAGAAGTTCCTGCACCGTATCAAGTTCCCCTTTACTGTCGGTTACGGAATGACGGAATGCGCACCGCTGATTACATATTCCAAGTGGAACAAATGTAAGTTGGGCGCCTGCGGGACTGCGATAAGCGGATGCCGCATCCGAATCGATTCCCCGGATCCTGTCAATGTGCCCGGTGAGATTCAGGTCAGCGGAGATAACGTATTCCTTGGCTATTATAAGAATCCTGAGGCTACCGAAAAGGCCTTTACCGAGGATGGATGGTTCAGGACAGGCGATATGGGTGTCATAGATTCGGATGGATATCTTTATCTGCGTGGAAGATTGAAATGTATGATTCTGGGGCCTTCAGGACAGAATATTTATCCCGAGGAAATGGAGGCGATTATCAATAATATTGATTATGTCGTTGATTCTCTGGTTGTCGAGGATCAAGGCCTGATTGCTCTGGTATATCCTGATTATCATAAAGCCGAATTGGACGGAATCAGCAGGGCTTCTCTGATGGAGATGATTCAGAAAGCGATTGACGCAAAGAATGCTGAGTTCCCCAATTATGCTACGATACGTAAGGTTGAGTTCCTTCCCGAGGATTTTGAACGCACTCCCAAGCGCAGCATCAAGCGCTATCTGTATCAGCGCAGTTAGTTATGGCAAAGTTTGACAGAAGTTATATGGATATGGCCCGCATCTGGGCTCGGAACTCATACTGCAAGCGTCGTCAGGTGGGAGCTCTGCTTGTAAAGGATAATACGATAATATCTGACGGATATAACGGCACTCCTTCCGGCTTTGAGAACCAATGCGAGGATGAGAGCGGAGTGACAAAACCCTATGTTCTGCACGCTGAGGCCAATGCAATTACCAAAGTCGCCAAGTCGGGCTCTTCCAGTATAGGGAGTACATTATATGTGACCGCATCACCTTGCATTGAATGTGCGAAACTGATTATTCAGGCAGGGATTAAGCGTGTCGTTTACCAAGATGAGTACAGATTGACTGACGGAGTTGACCTGCTGACAAAGGCGGGCATCGAAGTCGAGAAAGTGGATTGATATGAAGATTAACAAATATTCATCCGTTTGGGTGGCTGTTCTGGGTATAGTTGCCGGAATCCTTCTGGTTCTTACCGTGCAGAAATACGATGAGCGAAAAGGAATAACAAAAATAACAGGCGACAGGTGGCGAAAGTTTGACCTGGTCCTCCAGTCGGTTTCTGAAAATTATGTCGATACGATTGCTTACGATGAAGTGACAGAGGCCGCAATTGTGGCGGCTCTATCGAAGCTGGATCCCCATACCATCTATATGCCTCCGGTGGAGCTGGAGGAGAGCGAGGTGGAGCTTGCCGGCAATTTCGACGGAATCGGGATACAGTTTAATGTGCCCAATGACACGGCCATTGTCCTCGAAGTGATACCCGGAGGCCCTTCCGAGAAAATAGGTCTGCAGCAGGGGGACCGTCTGCTGAAAGTCGGAGACAAGACTATTGCGGGAGTCAACTTCCCTCAAGACAGTATGGTCCGCAGGATGAAAGGTCCTGCCGGGACAAAGGTGACTATTACGGTGCAGCGTGGAGATGAGGTGATTCCTTTTGAGATCACACGCGACAAGATTCCGGTCAATAGTATTGATGCATATTTTATGCTCAATGACACTACCGGATATATAAGGCTTTCCAAGTTTGCCAGGACCACCACTACTGAGTTTGTTGCTGCGAGTGCTTCTCTTCTGGCAGAAGGAATGAAATACCTGATTTTTGATTTGAGGGACAATACGGGCGGATATTTCGATCAGGCCCTCAATCTGTCAAACCTGTTTCTGGATAAGGGCGACAAAATCGTCTATACCGAAGGTCTTCACAAGAAAAGAGAGGATTATGATGCTGACGGAAGGGGCTTTATGAAAAATATCAAGCTTTCTGTCCTTATCAGTGAGGGTTCTGCATCATCCAGCGAGATTTTCGCCGGTGCCATTCAGGATAATGACAGGGGAGTGATATTCGGGAGACGTTCTTTTGGAAAGGGTTTGGTTCAGGAGCCTGTGTATTTCTCGGACGGATCGGGAGTCAGAGTCACTGTGGCACGCTTCTATACTCCTTCCGGACGCTGCATTCAGAAACCATATTCTGAGGATTATCAGTATGACATTTTGAAGAGGTATTCCGACGGCGAGATGGTTGATGTCGACAGTATAAAGGTCAACAAAGATGAGGTATTCAGCACGGCGGGAGGAAGAACCGTGTATGGCGGTGGTGGCATTGTACCCGATGTGTTTGTCCCTATGGATACGACCAGGGCAAGCAACTTCTACGTTCAGTGCAACAAGAAAGCTACAACAATGCGTTTCGCTTCTTCGTTTTTTGACAGCCACAGAGCGGAACTGTCTTCCATCGAGGATTTCGACTCGTTGCTCAAGTATCTGGATGGGGCGTCTCTGGACAAGGCTTTTCTTAGTTTTGCTCTGGCCAAGGATGGTCTCAAACCCGCAAATGAAGCTGAGTGGAAGTTGACTTCCACATATATGTTGCCTCAGATCAAGGCTTTGGTCGGAAGGTATTCCAAGCTTGGCGATAAGGCTTTCTATCACCTTTATCTGGAGATAGACAACACTGTGGCGGAGGCCCTGAAACCACATTCGATAGACATATAATATTTGTAAACAAAAAATCATTCAAATATGGACGCTGTTAAGAGATCTAAAGTTAAGGAGTTGCTTGGGATGCAGCCCGGGCAGGACGTTCTGGCCAAAGGCTGGGTAAGGACAAAGAGAGGAAATAAAGAGGTGGCATTCATTGCCCTCAATGACGGATCTACAATCAATAATGTTCAAGTAGTCGTGGATAAGACCAAGGTGGATCCGGATCTGCTTCCCAGAATATCCACGGGCGCCTGTATCGCTGTCCAGGGGAAGCTTGTCGAGTCAGTCGGCGGCGGACAGGCAGTTGAGATTCAGGCCTGCGAAATAGAAGTATATGGTGAGTGCGACCCTATGCGCTATCCTCTTCAGAAGAAGGATACTTCTTTTGAGTATCTTCGTTCGGTCGCTCATATGCGTATGCGTACCAATACTTTCGGTGCCGTACTCAGAATCAGGAACCAGATGGCTTTCGCCATTCACGAATATTTTCACGGGAAGGGATTTGTTTATCTCAATACCCCTTTGATCACCGAGTCCGACTGTGAGGGTGCAGGTCAGATGTTTCAGGTGACTACTCTTGACCTTGAGAATATCCCAAAGAACAAGAAAGGACTCCCCGACTATTCCAAGGATTTCTTTGGAAAGCAGACTTCTCTTACGGTGAGCGGACAGCTTGAAGGTGAACTTGGAGCTACAGCTCTTGGTGAAATATATACTTTCGGACCCACTTTCCGAGCTGAAAACTCCAACACTCCGCGTCACCTTGCCGAGTTCTGGATGATAGAGCCTGAAATGGCATTCTATGATATCAAGGATAATATGGATCTTGCCGAGGATTTCATCAAGCACCTTGTGAAGTATGCGCTTGACAACTGTTATGACGATATCAAGTTCCTCAATGACAGATATGATTCTGAACTTCTTCCTCGTCTGGAAGGTGTTGCTGATACAGAATTTGTCAGACTGCCTTATACCAAGGGAATCGAGATCCTTGAAGAGGCAATCAAGAATGGTGTTCAGTTCGAATATCCTGTTGCCTGGGGCGTGGATCTTCAGAGTGAACACGAGAGATATCTTGTCGAAAAGCATTTTGGCAAGCCGGTTATTCTTACTGATTACCCCAAGGATATCAAGGCTTTCTATATGAAGCAGAATGAGGATGGCAAGACAGTGCGCGCTATGGATGTTCTCTTCCCGAAGATCGGAGAGATTATCGGAGGGTCGGAGAGAGAATCTTCTCTTGCCAAGCTTGAAGGAAGGATTGACGAGCTCAAGATGAGCCGCAAGAATCTCGAATGGTATATAGATACAAGACGTTTCGGCACTTGTCCTCACAGTGGATTTGGTCTTGGCTTCGAGAGGCTTCTGCTCTTTGTTACCGGTATGACAAATATCCGCGACGTCATCCCCTTCCCACGTACACCAAAGAATGCGGAGTA
Source organism: Bacteroidales bacterium UBA1736 (assembly GCA_002315825.1). GTDB lineage: Bacteria > Bacteroidota > Bacteroidia > Bacteroidales > UBA932 > Cryptobacteroides. Next base: position 10,621 of record DCIC01000144.1, read on the forward strand.
TTAGCAAATGCATCTGAATAAAGACGATCGTGCAGGACTATATTTGACCGTGATTGTTCATCTCTCGGTCCTTATCGTCTTGCTCATCAGTCAGATTGGCTATTCACTCAAGAATGAGAACTCTTTCGTGCTCGATTTTTCCAAACAAGAAGAGATTGAAAAGCAGCAGAGAGAGGACGTATTCAAGGAAGACGTATCAAAACGTATTGAAGATTTACTGGCGGCGGCGGAAAATGGAAGTATTCCTGTAAGGAATGTTGCTGTGGACAGGAGCGCGCTTAAAGATGATCGCGGGACAGATGCCGAGGAATTGTATAAAGATGCTGAACGTCTTCAAAAGGACCTTCAGCAAGGGTTTAAGGCAGACAGTCCTGAAGATTATGCCGCACCTGCTCATAGTGAACAGAAAACGGAGGATGTAAAGAAGGAAAGCAATTATCAGGGTCCTTCTGTCGTATCATATTCACTGGACGGAAGAAAAGCCAGCAGGCTTTCGATTCCTGCCTACAGGTGTATAGGAGGCGGATTGGTGACTGTAATTATTACTGTTGACAATCAGGGAAATGTCGTGAATGCTAAGATTCAGGATGATGTATCTTCAGACAATGAGTGTCTTCGAAGCTTTGCGGTCCGCGCCGCACGCTTGTCCAAATTCTCCGCATCGCCTACCGCGCCATCAAGACAGCTCGGTAATATCGTTTATCAGTTCATAGCTCAATAAATTGTATCAACATATATCTATCGTTCCCAAATAATACTTTATGAGACTTTCTAAATTGTTGCCTGCGTTTTTATCCCTCTGTCTTGTTATTGGTGGGGTAAGCTGTTCAAAGATGGAGATTGATTGGAGAGATGGGGTCCTCGATATGGACGATGAAATGTCCTCGCTGGACCCTGAAACGAAGCGCCTGTTTGAAGACTGGGAAAACGTTCAGACTGTTCCGATTTATGCCCATAATCAGCACACGGAGACAAGTACCCCCTGGTCCAATGAACCTGTGATTCTTTCTTCTCTTCCAGGTAGTATTATGCGGGACGTAAAGAAGGCCGACGGATGGGAGATGGCTTTTGTTTGCCTTGACACTAATGACAATAATGTCAATTTCTTTGGACTGTATAATTACAGATTGGGCATACTGCGTATCTTCTTGTGGTATATTCCGAATGAGAACGCTACAAATGCGTCTGTTGAAATCAATTTGGGAGCAGCTGATGTAGCGGAGAACAAGTATGCACTCTACAATATGCTTGCTTTCGCTATTCCTACTTGTCATAAAGATCTCAATATGTATGAGCCTTTTGTGACATCAAGTACCCCATATACTTACAAAGTGTTTATTACTCCGCCTAATATTTCTTCGACTACATCTATTTCTGAAGGATGGACTGCAGTTGACCTTGATCTCTCCGGATATAATCCTACCAATACCAGATGGCCTTCCAACAAGAGAGACCAGATTATGCTTGCGGTCAAGAGTGAGAAAAAGGAGAACATAGTTTTAAATGGAATCGTATCCGCAAAAACGGCAGGGAAGTATTCCGGAGATCTGTTGTATCCCCATACCGCTTCATCCGACGGAGTGGGCTCAGTATTTTCCGGGATAAAGAAAGGTACGGGATATGGAGGTTTCGTTTTCAGTATCATCAAGTCATTGTCCGGGAAGGATGTATCTGTAATAGGTACTGTTATCAATGCGATATGTTCTGTAGGGTCTTTCCTTTCATCGAACATCGTGAAAAGCCTCGATGACGGCAGAATATTACCTGCTGCTGTCATTGACTCACTTCCCGGTAGGATCGTGCTGAATACGGACGGAAAAGTCGATCTTACCGGTTATTCAAGTTCGTGTGTTCCAAGCAGTGTGCCTACTTGCAGATTTGGACCCCAAGCCATTATCGGTTCGAAGAATTTTGGGAATGGTGTGTGGAGCCTGCAGAATGATCCCGTCATCTATGTGGTGGATGATGTAATGATGGGAGATGAAGACAGAATCAATCTTTCTGTCAACAAACAGGGCTGCTACTTCAACAGCGAAGTGTCTTCTTTCAATCTCCGTATGGTTCAATTTCTGGATCCGACCAGCATCAAGCTCAATCTGAATACCGGTGTTTTCAAACAGATAGACAGCGTCAAGATTTCATATTGTTACGGAGTATATCCGAGTGTCCCCTCTGAGTCCACCAAGCAATACTCTGATTTTATGAAGTTGAATCGTCCGACTATTCCTATCATTACCGATAGCTCAACCAAGTTTTATTATAGTGACGACCCAGGCAAGAATATCAAATACTGCTATCTTCCAAAGGAACAGTTCATTTGTTCAACATTGGAGGAGACTGAGAAGAACAGTCGCTTGATCGACCAGAAGCAAGGGACTGACGGAAAAGCGCCGTACAAGTATTATGGTAGTGTTATTGATAATTATACCAGGGAGTTTACTCTCGAGCCTCAGGTGCTCTTCCCCATCAGTAAGGATGAGAAGTATGGTTTGTGTCTGAATGATGGAAAGATTCCTGATTTTGTCGTACTTGTTACGATACGTATCAAGGCGGATGGCTTGTGGTATAATTTCAGTCACCGTTTTATCCCACAAATCGAGTGTATCAAGTCTTCGCAGATTGCTGGTTTCATTAATTCGTTTGAATCATATTCATCTGATTGCATAAACAAAAAGGCTGTCGGTCAGCTTGCCAATTCTTCCTCTGTACCTGTATATCACCCCGGAGGAGAAAAGACAGCAAAGAAAACTCTTATGATACTTAAAGCCGTGAATGAACAATTAAAAAATCAATAAAGTATGAGGATACGTAGTTTTTATCTTTCGCTCATAATTGTAGCGATAACTCTCTTGAGTTTACTCTCTTGCTCAAAGGAACGCATATCGGATGATAAATCAGGGACTGATCCCAAGTATGACGATCTGGCACTGTTCCAGGATTATTTCGTTCATCTGGATACGTTAGGCAATTTCGTGGGACGTTTTTATGGCACTCCTCTTGACCCTTCTGACACCACTGTACTCTATATAGGTGTTGACAATTTGGATGAGGCTTGTGATTTGTTCCTCAGCTGGTGTGGAACAGATGATAATATTGACCAATTATCCGAAGGCCAAATACGTTTTAATCCTACTGATATTAACAATAAGAGTCAGGGTACCATTTTTTTCAACACTTTTGATACAGGAGGGGAAATAATGGCACAAGTCACATTCTCTGAGAATATTGGCTTGAAGTATTTCTCTAAGATTTTCTTCATTCCTGCTGATTCTCAGGTTTGGGGCAAATGGCATTCGCCGTACAAATTCGGGGATGTGACAAAACGTACAACACCTATCTTTGGTGAGGATGGGAAATACATTTGTGTACGTCAGGCAAAACCAGGACAAAAAGGTATTTGTTTATACCTACAACAAGAAAGTCATTATCCTGCTGACAAAGAAGGATGTTCCTGGCCTTCAACTGCTCATACCATATCGCATATTTTCACGGCCAATGGTCAATGGGAGTCTTTTGTAAAACTGTTTAAAGAGAAAGCCAATACCGATCTCCGTAGTGACGTCCCTTATTGGATAGACAAATTTAAAACAATTTTCTATCGCTACTCCATCTGGTTGAAGGAGGACAGAGAAGAGTGGTGGGCTATGATCAAGCGACCTAATAAACCAATGATGCACGACTTCACATTCGAAATTTCTGAGTAACATTATCAAACAATCTCTCAAATACTCACGTCCAATGGCCTGCAAAGAGTGCATTAAGTGAAGATATG
>DCIC01000144.1:14479-48621 GCA_002315825.1 Bacteroidales bacterium UBA1736
TCACTTAATTCTACTGTAGGAAGTCACTTATCGTTTTCTCGTAATCACTTACCACTGATAGAACGCTATGTAGTGGGTGCTGCTGCTGACCAGAGCCACGAAAGGGCTTGGTCGACACGAGGCGCCATCTGGTGGCCTGTATTGGCTATGTGCGCTTACCACAAAACGATAATTGCAGTATTAAGGAAGGGTCAGAGGACGGAAAACGATAGTAGGAAGAAAACTTTCGTTTTCCTCCTACTCGATTGATATGGCGTCAATATGGTTTACTTAGTGAATCTCAAAAATACACGTCAATCTTTACCAACTTTTTCGCTTCACTTAGTTTGAACAGTCCAACCTTCAGGAATACCATTGACTCCCCTTACATCCCAGGTGGCATCCTTATTCTTCACAAATGTTCCTATTGCAGAAACTCCTGAAAGCCAATCTTTTGTATATGTATCAGATGGTGTTGTGGTAAAGAGAGCCTTTACATAATTGAGTTTTGAACAACCATTAAACATACTTTGATAGCTTCTTTCTACAAGAGTAGTGGCAGGGAGTTCAGGGGCTTGGGTTAATGATGTGCAACCATAAAACATTTGAGTATAGCAACCTTGTGCAAGAGTAGAGGCAGGGAGTTCTGGTGCATTGGTGAGAGATGTACAATTAACAAACATATCTGCATAGCAATTATCTGCAAGAGTAGTGGCAGGGAGTTCTGGTGCTTGCGTCAATGATGAGCAACCAGAAAACATTCCAGAATAACATTCTTCTGCAAGATTCTTGGAAGGCAACTCTGGGGCATTTATTAATGATGAGCACCACATAAGCATAACCGTATAGCATCGTGCTGCAAGAGTTGTCGCAGGAAGCTTCGGAGCTTTCGTCAATGATGTGCAGCCCTGAAACATTGCATAATAGCACTCCACTGCAAGATTTTTGGCAGGAAGATTCGGTGCTTGTGTTAATGATGTGCATTTACTAAACATTTCAAAATAGCAGCTTTTTGTTAGGGTTGTAGCTGGCAATACTGGTGCTTGATTTAGCAATGGACAGTCATAAAATAATCTGACGAAATAGTTCTCATAGGGTATTACCAATGATTCCATATCCTGACTCGCCAGTGACATAATATTGCCGGATGCGGAAACAATACCACTACCTGAAATCTTGAAAGAATAGTAATCTCTAGGTTCAGCATAGCTAACGTATTTGCTGAATTTACTATTACCACCTTCTCCTGCCTGGAATGACAACTGGTCTTTATCATTTAATGATATGCTCGTGCCAATTGTATATGACGTCCAATCCTCATCATTCAGTTTCTATTCCAGTGTGATGTCATATGGCGTCCCTGTTTTTTCTAAAGCTATTGTTGTAGAACCAGTCGATGTAAAGGTCAATGGTTTGTCAGTAGTTTTAACGACAACTTCCTTCGCCGCCATGTTCATAACCTCTTTTGCAACAAAAGTCTTAGGATTAGATGTTTCAAATGAGCAGATTGATGAAGGAGTCGAAGCATTGTTGAAAAACTCTGCCTTAAAATTAAATGTGTTTTTCGATGGTGTCGATGATATCGGCATTACTAGCAAAAAAGGAGTAGTTGAAGAAGAACTTGTTCCGATAGTAACACCTGTAGGATACTCCTCAGTAATACAATTAAGTGTATATGAAGGCTTAGTCTCCGCTGTTGATGACGTGTTGGTCACGACAATCTTTCCTATGGTTTGGTCTGTTCCATATAAGTTAAGTTTGAGAATGGAATACTGAGGTTCCAACGAGAATGGTGTGCCGAGTGTACAATCTTTAGCAATTGCCTTCATTTTATTTTTTGGAACACCATTGGCAACATAATCCTGAGATGAAAGAACAGGATCGGAAATCGGGAATTGAGCACTGAAACTGCTGCCATCGTCAGGCATTTTCCCTGTGAAGGAAGCACTCGATTCTCCAGCACCACTTGAAAGAGTGAACTCCGCTGACTGTGTCCCTACTGTTACAAGTATCTTGTCTCCGGAATCCCAAGTGAAGTTAATCTGGTTATTATCAATAGTCCCACTAACTTTAGTCCCAGAAGAAGGGCTAACGGTTAGAGTTACTTCTTGACCCTTCTTGAATGGAACCCCTTCTTTCTCTTTTTGAATAACTTCGTCTTTCTGACAAGCCGATAATAAAACTGTACAGGCTATGATTGTGGTGACAGAATACAATATTTTATACATAACGCAATCCTTATAAATGCTATCGTTGAGTGTCTTTTTTTTTCTCCTCCTGTCTGATGCGACAGAACTGATGTGTCTTGTACTTCTATGACTGTTTATTTCATGATTTTGTATTTTGTTGTCCTTGTTGACGATTGTTCAACAAAAAAGCTTGTTATCCCGTAAGGGACAACAAGCTTTTTTTATATTAGAACAGATATGGCGAGGCTATTTTACCCCCCTATATGGGTAAAGTGCTGTTTATTAATGTGTTTAATGATTCAATAGCGTAAGCCATTAAAGCAGGAATACTTTGTTTTTGTCAAAGTTAATTAATTATCGGTAATGCTCCAATGGACGGGGTATGGTATTGGTTACTAATCTTTGAGACAACGGATAGAATGGCCATCTGCTCTCCAGTATTCGCCCACCGGATTGATAGAGCCACTATTTCTGAAATCCATACCGTACGCAAATCTTCCTTGAGGTGTACAAGACCAATAGCTGCCGTCAATACCGATACCATTGAGAGAATAGCTACCGTCAGCACGATCGCCGACAGCTGGATACCAACACTGGACAGAGCCGTCTCCAACGAGTTTCTTATCAGTCTTACTGAAATCCATACCCTTATGCGCATTATCCCAGTTACTTGATGTTTTCCAACCGGATGAAGCTTTGAATGCTTTACTCCATACGCCATTTTGACCACCGTCCGGAACTCGCCATCCTGATGGGCAAGGGTCGTAAATTGTCTTGACTGTCCGCCACCGGGTGTCGTCCGTTGTGCTATTACCTGTGTAGTACCAATCGTGATTGTTACTGTTGTATAAGATAAAGGTTGTAGGGTGGGAGACAACAAAAGCAATCTTTCCATTGTTGGTATTTGAAGATACTGCAGAAGGCCAGGACAAAGTGGAAGCGGCCTGCTGTTGATTGCTGGATGAAGTATATGAAATCTGCCATCCGCTTAGGAACGGATCCTTGCGACCCCATTGATACATTAGGCCGAGGGCGTGGACATCCCCGGGGGTGGCACTTGTCGCTCCGAGATTGCGGTCCATCATAGTGCCCGCATAGTTCTTATACACCTGCTCTGCGGGCTTGTCCGTCAGCCAGATGTGCCAGCTCCAGAGGACGTTCCCGTCCGTGCAGGCGGCATCGCTGTATGCTGCTATCACGGCGTTGCCTTCCTTGTAGGTATCGTTGGTGCTGAAGGTAATATAACCGTCCGAATATGAAACATCAGCTTTGATTAGCTCACCGACTTTAGGCGCTGTTGCCGTTCCGAAGGTTTCCCATAGAACCTTGACACCCTTCACTTCACCAACGGATGTAGTCGAGTTACCTTTGACCGTCTTGAACTTGTATTTTCCGGCCTCGCTGACGATGTAGCAGTTGGCTGTACCTGATGCGCTGAGATCCTCGGCTGAATTGTCGGAGAATGATATTTGGTATATCGTATTTGTGCTTACAACAATATCCTGATCTTTCTTTGTTGACATCGTCTTCGTGAAATTTGTCCCGTCATTTGAAAGCTCAATCTTGATATTCTTGTAGGTCTGGGCAGGGATAGCAATGTAAAAAACAGTGCCACTTGAAGTAGGGGAAACACCAGTGTTCCCGCAATCGATAATGACCGGGGCCATAGCTGTCTGGGCGGCACTTGTCAACACTGCAACGCCTTCTGTAACCGTGAATTCCCCGGACATCGCCTTGTTGCTCGAAGATACTCGGATCTTCTTTACTGTGGCCATATCGGAGCTCTTTATTTTGACGGCAAGCACTCCGCAGATGTTCTTGAATGAGAGGCTCTTTGAGGCACTCTCTGCGTACATCGGGATGGTTGCAAACGGCTGGGATGAAGAGTAGGATATGGTTGAAGGAAGGGTGGCAGTGGTGACATCATAGATATTGGACGGGTAGTATGCCTTGTAAGGACCGGCAGGGTCATTACCTGCTACTTTTGTGAAGTTTGCCTTGGTGGCGTCGCTCTTGGGGCTTGCGCTGAAAATCACTCCGTTGATGGATATCTGATCATTGGCTACCCAGTTGACCTTCCTGTCACTGGTGAGGGATGTCTTGGTGTCAAGGGTATTCTCGATGCTTGCAGTAAATCCCTCAAAATCGGTAGCGAGAGAGTCCTTCTTGCAGGAGTCAAGCGCAAGAAGGGATGCGATAACTGCAATTGAAATCAATATCTTCTTCATAATCCGCTCCTCCATTAATTGAACCAATCATTAGTGTTGCCTTCGCCGTACTGTTCTGTGCCGCCGGACTGGCAGATAATCTCCTGCACCTCGGTCTCGATTATCTCCACCTCGGGGGAGATATAGTTGGTATTTTTCATAATTTATTGATTGTTAATAATATTTCAATGTCCGCCCCAAAGGGTTTCATTTCATTACAATAAAGGTATCCATTCACTGATAAATATACAAGTCCAATTTAGTTCTTTTAATAGGCACTACTCAAATGCTCCCGGAATACATCAAATTAACAGGGCTTTGCAACTGATTTGTTTCACAACGTAATGGATGCTAAAAAAAGATGAACTTTAAGTCTCATTGACGTAAAGTTCATCTTTTTTTAGTTATTTAGTCTATCGACTAGTCTGTAGCTGGTCTTCTTGCCTGATACATAATCTTAAGCGCAGAGCAACGTCTAAGCTCCTGCTTAACATCAGTAATAATACCCATTCTGACATCTTCGTCAGCTTTGATAACGGTCGTCATAAACTGACGGTCGCCCTCACTCATACTTTCACGCTCTGCAGCGATGAAGTCGCGGATGTCATCAACAGTTTTGAAAGAATCATTGAGCTGGATACGGGCATCTGTACCATACTGGTTCTGATACTGGAGAGTAGGAGTACCAATATTGATATAAGACGCAAGGTCCTTTCTTTCAAGCTTTACTGACTGTGAAGCTTCAGGAAGTTTCACAACAACTTTATTTTCAGTATCGCGCAACTGTGTTGTAACCATAAAGAAGAACAAAAGCATGAACACAATATCGGAGAGGGAGCTCGAGGTCATTGCCGGAACTTCCTTCTTATTGTTACTTCCACCGAATTTTGACATAATTTTATCCTCCTTGATTATTTTTTAGATACATCCTTAGGTTCAGCCTCGGATATGTTCTGAGGGATAGCCTTCTTTGCTATATCCTGCTGCTCCTCTGTGAGGTTGAGATAAGGCTTTCCATAATTCTTAAATGCAAACTCGTCACGAAGCTCATCAATAGCCTTGACAAGCTCATTCTGAACTGCGATATAAGCATGATAGCTGGTACCACGGTCGTTCTGAAGAGAAATAACTCCCTTTGAAACGGGATACTGGCCGTAACCCTCGATATCGGTCATCGTCTTCTCGGGAAGAGTGGGATCGTCTGCAGGGTTGCTGAGGAATTCCTTGATCTTATCTTTAAGCTGGCTGACATCCATAGGCTCGCTACCGGCGAGAAGTCTATCTGCAGAGTTGATCTTCACAACGATGATGTTACGACGATTGACCTTCTGGTCCTCTACCTTCTGATTCTGATCGGGCATAGGAGGAAGACGACGTGACAAACCTGTCTGTGATCCCATAGTCGTAGTCATCAGGAAGTAGCACAACAGCAAGAATGCGATATCCGCAGTCGAGCTGGTGTTCATTGCAGGTACTTTCTTTTTAGATGCCATAACTTAATTACTTTTTACTGCGGATTGACATTACAACCTCTCCAACAACGATGGAAGCAATAGCAATTGCACCAGCGATATATGTAAGGTTGAGGATTGTGTCTGTGAGTCTGAGAGTGCTCTGAGTAGGCTGCTCCAGCATACCCATAGCCGGTTTACCAGGTGAAATCAGGTATACTACGAAGCATACGACTGCGATGGCTGCCAAGCCGATAAGAGTCTTTACAAGACCCTTGGGGTTGTTCTTGAATCCCATCACAGCACCAAGACCGATAACAGCGACAGCTGCAATACCGATCATGACGTATGTCCAGTAGAACATAACATCAACAGCCTGACCATTGTTGGCCTCGAAGCCCACGGATGAGCCCCATACCAGCAATGCTACGCTGATGACGATCATGATCACCAACAACCATTTGAATATTTTGCTATAATTTTTCATTATAATAATCGCTATTAACTACTATTAATTCTTTTTTCGATGGAAAATTACTTTCCCTGGTATTCTTTCAATACATCGATGAGGCAGATTGATGAATCCTCCATATCAATAGTGATGGAGTCAATCTTAGCGAGGATGTAGTTGTAGAACACCTGAAGAATCATAGCAACGATCAAACCTCCTACGGTGGTGATCAAAGCGACTTTCATACCTCCGGCAACAACGTTAGGAGAGATATCTCCGGCAGCCTGGATAGCATCGAATGCCTGGATCATACCGATAACGGTACCGAGGAATCCAAGAGAAGGTGCGAGAGCGATGAAGAGACCAATCCAAGAAAGACCGTTCTCCATATTGCTCATCTGTACTGAACCATAAGAAACAACTGACTTTTCAACTACGTCAAGTCCCTGGTCGTAACGAACAAGACCCTGGTAGAAAATAGAAGCTACAGGACCGCGTGTCTCACGGCAAACGTCCTTTGCAGCCTCGATGCCACCATTCTTGAGGGCATCCTCAACCTTTGCAACAAGAGCCTTTGCGTTGGTCTTTGAGAAAGACAAATAAAGAATTCTTTCGATTGAAAGAGCAAGACCGATGATCAAGCAGATAATGATGAGGGACATGAATCCTGCACCACCCTCGATAAACTTGGTCTTAAGTGCCTGGTGAAGGGGAACCTCAGACTTAACGTCGAAGGGATTCACTTCAGCAGATACCTCAGTAGCTGCACCGGCTGCCTGCCCGTCCTGAGCAGAAGCGATGTTTGCAGATACAAGCAGAAGAGCTGCAGCTGCGAACAACATGAAAAACTTTTTCATACTCGTTTTTGTGTGTTTTAATTAATAATGTATTAATAGTTTATAATTTTGTCTCTGAAGTGGGTACTTTACGCACCTTCCATTAAAACGTCGCAATTTACGAAAAAAAAATCATAATACAATCTTTGGACGATTTATTTCAAACAGACGCAGAGCATTTTCGGTTGTTTGATTAGCGACTTCTTCCAATGTGAGCCCTTTTATTTCCGCGATTTTGGCTGCTATGAGAGGTATCAATGAGCTTTCGTTTCTGGTCCCCCTCTTGGGAACGGGTGTGAGATACGGGGAGTCGGTCTCAAGTACTATTCTCTCCAGTGGGATTTTTCCCACCGATTCTGCAACTGCGGCCTTTTTGAATGTGACTACGCCTCCGATCCCCACATACCAGTCCCCGTATTTCTGCAAGCGGCAGAAAGTTTCGAAACTTCCGCTGAATGCGTGCAGGTTGCCCCTCAATCCCAGATGGCGGCAACTGCTGATAATGTCAAAGAAATCGTCGGTGGCATCGCGCAGATGAATATTGACCGGCAGATTTCTTTGAGCGGCGAGGGATAATTGGGCTACGAAGGCATCTTTCTGCTCCTGGACGAAATCTGTGCAATAGTGATAGTCCAATCCGATCTCTCCGATTGCGACTACTTCCTCGTCAAGCAGGTTTTTGATGTCATCGATTTCCTCCTGCCAATTCTTTCCGACGGATCCGGGATACAGTCCCAGCATCATTCTCAGATTGTCGGGATACCGCTTTACCAGATCGATCATTCTGCCCCTTTCCCCGGAATCCACGTCCGGCTGGATCATTATTCGGACTCCGGCATCCAGAGCTCTTTGGATCACCGCCTCTTCTTCCGAGGCGTAGGCTTCGTCATAATTGTGGGTGTGGGTGTCAATATATGTCATTGAAAGGTAACAATTGGAAAACAAAGTTAGGAGTTGTTTCGATTCAAAACAACTTCTTATTCTTTTTTCAAAAAATTGACAGTACAGCGCTGAAGAAGGTCGATGCAGATGAATCCTTCGTTTTCCAGAAAGTTGCAGTCTGCCGTTATTTCTGCGAAAGTGCGGTCGGAGTGCTGCCAAAGCTCTTCCATAGTGATTCCCCTGTGAAGTTCTATTGTCCGGCAGAGATTGGTCAGAGCCAGTACTCTATCCTCCGGGAATATCTTCCCGTATCTGGAACGTACTCTTTCCTCTATCGTTTTTCTTTTTGTGTTTGGGGATTGCAGGCCCAGGGACTCGATAAAATCTTCAGCGTCGAAAATGGGCTCCGCTATTTTCTCCTGTATCAATTGATTGCATCCCATTGACCGTACATCGTCTATTCTTCCCGGAAGAGCATAAACTTCCCTTCCGTAGGAGAAGGCAAGCCTGGAGGTCATCATCCCTCCGCCTTTGACTTTGGATTCGATCAATATCGTGGCCCTGCACAGTCCCGCAATTATCCTGTTGCGTCTCAAGAAATTGACAGCAGTGGGGACTGTGCCCGGAGGGTAATCTGTGATTAGGGCGCATCCGCTTGTTGCAGCGATTCTAGAGGCGTAGCCGTGGTGCCGCTGAGGATAGACTTGATCTATGCCGGTAGCCATTACGGCGATTGTGGGAAGGCCATTCTCCAGTGCCGTCAAGTGGGCGTTGATATCCGTTCCTATTGCCAGGCCGCTGACAATTACGGGCCTGCTTCCGCTATCGGATATGGCTGACACAAGTTTTGTGCACCACTCTTTGCCGTATAGGGAGATGTCTCTGGTCCCGACGACGGCAATCATATCTTTTCCCGTGAAGATGTCTTCGAACCGGGAACCGGATCTGATATACAGGCCCATAGGGGCATCTGCGCATTCTTTCAGCGCTGTGGGGAAGAGGGGGTCTGCGAGGCAGAGGAATTCCGCACCTTCCGAATTCAACCTCCTGAGCTCGCTTTCACTTTTGTCGAGTTCATGCTGCGAGATCATTGACGGAAAAGGGGAGAAAGGCCCCAGAAGACCGGACAATTCGTCTTTTGTCAGATGGAAGACAGCAGAGCAACTGCCCAGATTATCCACCAGGCAGCGGGCAATGGCGGGTTTGTATCCGAATATCCTGTTGAGTGTGCAGCAGCAAATCTTTTCGTAGAGTTCATCTTTCATATTGCAGAGCTTTTTTACCGTAAAAATACCCCTGCATAACATAAAAAACCTTCAGAAACGTTAATGTCCTGAAGGTTTTAATCTTTCTTTTAATAATTATATGTTTTTATATAATCAGCAGAGCATCTCCGTAGGGTCCGAAACGGTATCCTTCCTTGACGGCCACGTCATAGGCGTTCATAACATTTTCATATCCTCCGAAAGCTGCCACTGTCATCAGCATAGTGGAACTTGGCATATGGAAGTTGGATACGATGGCATCGGGAATTGAGAACTCATAGGGAGGGAAGATGAACTTGTTGGTCCACATATCATTGGGCATAACCTCATTGTCTGTGGTCACATAGCTCTCCAGGGCCCGGATTGTGGTTACTCCTACCGCCAGCACTTTGTGTCCTGCTCTTTTTGTGGCATTGATTTCGTCTGCGGCCTTCGGGGGGATAATCATCCTCTCCGCATCCATCCTGTGCTTTGACAAATCTTCCACATCGACTTTCCTGAAATGTCCGATTCCCATATGGACAGTAATGAAAGACTTGTTGATGTCTTTGAGGATCATTCTGTTGAAGAGCTCTCTGCTGAAGTGCATTCCGGCAGCGGGCGCTGCTACGGAGCCCTCATTGACCGCGAAGATTGTCTGATAGTTCTCTTTGTCCTCTTCTGTCACTTCGGTCTTGACGTAGGGGAGGATAGGGGTCTCTCCAAGGGCGAAGAGCGCTTCTTTGAACTCCTCATAAGGCCCGTCATACAGGAATCTCAGAGTCCTTCCTCTTGATGTGGTGTTGTCAATGACTTCAGCAACAAGACTGTCGTCCTCGCCAAAGTAGAGCTTGTTTCCGATTCTGATCTTTCTTGCAGGATCAACCACAACATCCCAAAGACGCTGCTCCTTGTTCAATTCTCTCAGGAGAAAAACCATTATGTCGGCACCGGTTTTCTCTTTCTGCCCGTACAGACGGGCGGGGAAAACCTTTGTGTCATTGAATACAAAAGTGTCACCCTTCTCAAAGAAGTCAATTATCTCTTTGAAAATCTTATGCTCGATCTCTCCAGTGTCTTTGTGGAGGACCATAAGGCGGCATTCATCGCGCCACCTGGTGGGGTTTTTGGCAATTTTGTCCTTCGTGAGCTCGAAGTAGAATTGAGAAAGTTTCATACTTACTATGATATATCTCAATATATACGATTAATACTTTGATAAAGTTTCATCAAATCAAGTCGGAATTGTGAAAAACTTCAATAATGGAGGGATAACTGTTTTGGAGTCGCTGAGCAATATCTTCTGGCCTTACCCATACGGCATCCGTTATCCCTTCTTCTCTTTGGGCAGTGGTGTGCCCGTCACCCTCATATTTCATATTGTACCACCATACGTGCTTGAGATAATCGATGCCGTCACGACTATATGTATGCTGCGTCACGCAATTAAGGTCGAGGATTTCCAATCCGTCCAGTCCGGTTTCTTCCATAACTTCTCTGACGGCAGTCTCCGAAATGTCTTCCCCCTCTTCTCTATGCCCCTTGGGAAGGTCCCACTTCCCGTCTCTGAAGATCATCAGACAATTGCCCGCAGCATCTCTTACCAGACCCCCCGCGGCATCCACTTCGGTGTATTTTGAGTTCATAAATATTTACTTAAATTTGTATTCTTTTACAAAGATATAAAAATATGGCAGCAGAATACACAAGCAAGCATGGCCTGGTCAGAAAAGCGCCGGCAGAACTCTTTATGGTATTTGCGGATATGCGCAATTTCGTGGAAATGCTCCCCGCTGATTCCAGACAGTCCGTAAAGGCGGATTATGATACGGTATCGGTCAATGTTCAGGGTTTCAATATCGGTGTAAAGGTTCAGACGCGTACGCCATATTCACTAATAGAGTACAAGGACAATGACGCCCCTTTTCATTTCAATGTTTTCATTCATTTCGACAGAGGAGAGGATGATTTGCAGACCGACTTCTGGATTGAAGTATCCGCCGATCTCAATATGATGATGAAGATGATGCTGGGAGGGAAAATCAAGTCTGCCCTTGACAAAGTTGTGGATGGTCTTGTCGATCCCTCAAGCATATCCCCCAGCGATCTCAAAGACATCAAGCTCTAGGATATGAACGGACGTGATATCGCAATGTCAACGGTCGGAATGCCCGCATCCGTATCAGTCCGTTTGAATCCATTCAAGCCTCTTGACAGTGCGCTTCCTATATTGAACGGGGCTGAACCTGTGCCCTGGAATCCATATGGATATATATTAAAGGAGAGACCCGTCTTTACTCTCCATCCTCTTTTCCACGCCGGGGCATATTATGTCCAGGATTCGTCTGCTATGTATGTGGGGCAGATATTCCGGGAGGCCCTCGACAGATTGGATGTAAAAAAAGGGATAAGGGTCCTTGACCTGTGTGCGGCTCCGGGAGGGAAAACGACTGATATCGCGGCATCTCTGAGGCTCAAATATGGAGATGATTTCGTATTGGTCTCAAATGAAGTGATGCGTCAGCGGGCATCTGTCCTTTGTGACAATGTCAATATCTGGGGCGATCCCAATGTAATCGTGACGAGTGTCGATCCCAGTGCATTCGCTTCTATGGGTGGGTTCTTTGATGTGATTGTCGCTGACGTGCCGTGCTCGGGGGAAGGGATGTTCCGCAAAGACGAACGTGCGTTGCAGGAATGGTCAGAAGATGTTGTGACTCTTTGCGCCGCCAGACAGAAAAGAATAATTGCAGATGTGTGGCCGTCACTGAGGCAGGGAGGGGTACTGGTATATTCCACCTGCACTTTTGAGGAAAGAGAGAATGATGACAACCTGCAATGGGCCTCTGAAGATCTTGGTGGGGAAATAATCCCTGTCCACGACACATTTGACGGCATCAGACTTACACGCAATGGATATATGCTCGTGCCCGGGGAGGTGCCGGGGGAAGGACAATGGGTAGGGAGTCTGGTGAAGACATCTGTATCTCCACTCGGATCGTCTGATATTTCCCGTCTCAGACCGCTTCGAAACGGGGTCAGGAAGGGGGAGATGAAGGCTGGTACTCTTGTCCCCAATGCAGATTGGGCGTTGAGCATTGATTTTGATTCGGATGCGTATCCTATGGTGAAGGTGGACAAGGCTACGGCCCTGAGATTTCTTCATAGGGATTCGATTGTTTTGAGTGATGCCCCCAAAGGCTATCTGGTCCTTACCTACAGAGGACTTCCAATCGGTTTTGTGAAGAACCTGGGAACCAGATGCAACAATCTTCATCCTCTTGGAAGAAGGATATTGATGGATATTAATAACATTTGATAATGAAGAACTGTTTTCTTGCGGCTATTCTGTTTATGATGATGCCGATATGCCTGTCCGCTCAGAGTTCTGAGAAGGAATATTTCGAAAGGTATGCCTTGCTGGTGAACCGCTTCGGCGCGGACGGCGTAGGTGTTGAGACACTTATTAATAAGTGGGTCAATGATTTTCCCGAGGATGTGAACGCCTATGTCGCGCGGTTCAATTACTATGTGGCCAAATCCCGCTCGTCGCAGGTCGTGCCCAAAGGCGTTGCGAAGTATCTGGGCAGTGCTCCTGTCGTAGTGATGAAAGATTCGCTCGGCAATGATGTCCGTTATTTTGAAGAGCCGATGTACAATGATTCGCTCTTCACTCTTGCCACGTCCGCCATTGATAAGGCTATTTCCCTCTCAGAGTATAAGTTGGAGAACAGGTTCTGCAAGCTGACCGCTCTGGAAGCTTACGAAAAGGACGATCCCGGTATGACGACTCTCACCCTCAATTCTTTGATTGACCTTTATTATTCGGTAAATGCTATCTGGACTTATAATGACCAGCCTGTGGACGGCGAGTTTTTCAAGTCGGCAGTTCAGGAGTATTGTTACAGTTTCTATCTTTTGGGGTCTGCGGCGTCCTATGAGGCATTCCGCAATGTATCCGAGCATATGCTCTCGATAGATAAGAATGACCCTCTGTTCTTGAGCAATCTGGGCTCATACTATCTGGTCTGCAAGAAAGACAACAGACAGGCTTCCAAATACTACGCCAAGGTTCTGAAGGTGGATCCCAACAATTATACGGCCATTAAGAATCTTGTGCTGATGGCCCGTAAGGATAATGACGTCAAGTCTGAGAAGAAATACCTCCCTATGCTTATCAGGACAACAAGCGATCAGGCAGAGAAGATGTCGGCTGAAGCACGCCTGAAGACATTGTAATCATTCTCAAGCTGATGGACGCGGGCAGATTCATTGCAAGGAGGATTCGCTTTAAAGGAAAGATTTCAATGGTATCCATTGCAATCTCTTTCTTTATCATCATCATAGCCCAGAGCATATCCGCAGGATTCCGCAAGGAGATACGCCGGGGTGTGTCTTCCATTTCGGGCGATGTGCAGATAACCTCCCCTTCGATGAATTTCATAAGCGAGGAGGACCCCATCAGCCTGGATTCCACTATCCTTGAACAGATAATGAGCGTTCCGGGAGTGAAGGATGTCACCCCTGCGGTGTATCGTGTCGGGATCGTCAAGCAGGGAGAAGATATCCACGGTATTATGCTCAAGGGCGTTCCCTCCTCATCAGATTCTCTTGGGGCTCTTAATGTATCCATCCCTGCCAGACTCTCCCAGATGCTTGGAATAGCGCAGGGGGATGAGATGCTTACTTATTTTATCGGGGACAGAATCCGGGTGAGGAAGTTTATCGTGGGGGAGGTGTACCGCAGCGCGCTGGACTCTGACGACAACTTGATTGCATACGTCGATATCAAGGATCTTCAGAGATTGAACGGTTGGGATGAGGATGAGATATCGGCACTCGAAGTGAGTTTTGCTGACAAGTACAAAAGCCCTCTGCTCATCAATGAGAAAAATACGGAAATCGGTGTCAGACTGCTTGAAGATGCCGCTAACCGCTCTGACAATATGCTTGTCAGTACATCTGTGGTCCAGAATTACCCACAGCTTTTCGATTGGCTGAATCTCATTGATTTCAATGTGGTATTCATATTGATTCTGATGACAATCGTGGCAGGATTCAATATGATTTCAGGCCTTTTGATACTGCTTTTCCAGCATATTTCGACAATCGGCACGCTCAAGGCGCTGGGTATGACTGACAGGGCGATATCCAGAGTATTTACAAGAGTATCTTCAAGCCTGGTGCTGAAGGGAATGGCGATAGGCAACGCGTTGGCCCTGCTTTTTTGCCTTGTCCAGCATCTGACACATTTTCTCAAGTTGAATCCGGAAAACTACTTCATTTCATTTGTCCCTGTATCGGTCAATGTCCCTCTTCTGATTCTGGCGGACCTGATTACCTATACGGCAATAATGCTGCTGGTTCAACTTCCCTCGAGATTCATTTCTAAGGTTGATCCTGCTCAATCTGTCCGGGCTCAGTAGAATTTTCCTTGAATATCTTGTTGAAGGCCCAGTAATACTGGTATATCCTGTCAACGTATCGGATTGTCTCTGAGGCTTTGAAGTTTTTTAGCAGGGTGCTGTCCCGCTGGAGTATTTCTGTGAAATCACTCCAGCTCTGACAGAATATCCCCGCCTTGTCCAATGTGTCGAGGCGGCTCAGAATGCGGGTTTCACCGGCATTGTATGCGGCTATTGTAAATTTTCTGACTTCGATGGGTGATTTGAACCGCTTTCTCATCATTTTCTGAATATATTCCAGATATTTTACCCCTGCTTCAATGCTTTGTTCAGGGTCAAGAAGGTTGGTTGCACCGAATGCCTTACCGGTGGCCGGCATCATCTGCATCAATCCGGATGCGCCTTTGCGGGATCGGGCCGTGATACTGAACTGGGATTCCTGATAGACCAGTGCCGTCACGAGTGTCCAGTCCCACCCGAGGCGTCTGGCTCCGGCCATTATCATATCGTCATAGGGACTGAGAATATCGCGGTGTATTCCTTTTTTTGCGGTGGCGAAAGGCTCGTAGACATCAATGAAAGAGTCGTGATATTTCTGATACTCGTCTGAATTATGGTATTCGTTGAGCCAGCTGTTCACCATATTGGCTTTTTTATTGTTGAACGGCTCCATCGCCCAAAGCGTCATACTGTCCACAGGGATGGAAACCATTACGCTGTCAATTGATTCGGAGTAGCTGTAGGGAATGACCAGAATATCGATTGCCCCATTAATGAGGGAGTCCACTGGCTCTTCACCTTCGCTTTTCAGATTAATCTCTGCCTGAAGATTGTTGGCTTTGGCGAACTCCTTGAGGAGCAGGTAGTTGTACCCGGAAATCAGACCTGCGGTGGTGTCATCGAAACTTGTGAGGTCTATTGTGCAGCTGATGCTGCCGGAGAATGTCGGGATCCTATTCGTCCGGATGCGGTAGGCACAATAGCACAAAGCACTGATAACGACCAGTACTGTCAATGGTACCCATAATTTTTTGCAGCTCATAGCGCTGGTGGTGGGTTAGTTCATTCTTGCGTTGTTGGGCTTAGACTTAGAAGAATCGGATTGGCCTCCTCTTGCAGGTTGTACATAGAAGGGCCAGAAGAATCCGATTTTGAGAGCTCGCTGTGTCCTGATGTAATGGTGTGCGCTGAAATAATCCGCCCTGTCGTTTGGCCAACCCTGGCCTATGTTTTCGACTTTGACGAAAATGCACGCCCTCTTCCATTGCATATTGACAAAGACATCAATGTAGGGACAGTCTCCATATTTTTCGGTTTTCTGATTGTAGAATGTCCCGACATTAGGATTCCATCCCGGTGCGTACCAAGCAGTGTTGTAGAAGGCATTCGCTCCTATCTGCATTGCAAGCACCTTCTGTATTGTGAATTGGATATAATATCTGAGATTCAATGCTACGAGCGGCAGAGGGACGACGTCCTGATTTGATGACATCTGGAAAAGAATCTTATTGTCAAGGTGAAGGAAGTTGGCTATGATAAAATTCTTGTCCAGTCTTGCGGACAGAATACTCATCGGTGCCGTATTCTGGCGGACAATACCCAAGGTGTCATAATAGATATTGTTGGCCAGGAGTGAATATCCCACCTCGGCATTGAGTTTCCAGTGAGGTATGGAAATAGATCCCTGAATCTTTGTGGTTGATATCTTGCTGAATTGATTCTCCCATCTGAAATGGTTGGAGAAATAATGTTGCTGGTAGAAGTCAGGCTCATCCAGAGAAGTCTCGAAATGGGCATTTACTGATATCGGACTCTTTCGGTCGCGTCGGAAAGGATAGAAATTGAATCCCGCGTTGGCGCTTATATTGAAATCTCCGGCTTCCTGACCTGCGAACACGAAGTCTCCGAGAGCATTCCAATGGACATAATTCTTTATTTGTCCTTCAGCTCCGGCGTATATGTAAGCAGAGTTCCACTGCTGATAACTTGTCTTGTGCAGGAAGGTCGAGTCCATCATATAGTAATGCATCAACCTGTCTCCCACTCCGACATCCAACTTGGACACAACTCCCTCGCTGGACCAGGGTTGGAGCCTAAGGAACACTTTGTTGTCAAGCCTCATTACCCTTGATGAGTCCTTCGCCTGGGATGGGTGATAGTAGAAGGTGTTGTTGTAGTATGCTCTTTCAGCCTCAGTGGTGAGGTCGTCTTCGTACTTTCTTCTGTATGTCGAGAATTCGCTGCTGTGCCCGATGAAGGCGGTTGTGACATCGGTGTCGAAGGCAAGGGAGTCTTGCTTGGCTTCCGTTGCCAATGAGTCTGCGGTCTTTGACGATAGACTGTCGGCTTTATTCTTCTTTCCTCCCTTGAGGAAATTGAAAGGTATTCTGTACTGCTGGTCCAGAAATACGGTCGTCTTCTTTATCTTGCTTGTGGCATTGCTCAGGCCGATGGGGATTTCACGTGCATTTATGGTCGTATCCCTGATGAGTGTATTGTCGAGTATGCCTCCATTCTCGTCCCTTGCGACCATATTGTAGATGTATCCGGCGTGCATAAGATACTTCTTGCCCGTGTAGTTGGTAGTTGCAAGGAAAGTCTTGTTGGCGGTGCTTTCGTGCTCCAGAATACCCTCTCCGCCATATCTGTTGAACTCAAGAGTCAGGTTCAGCTCGGGAAGTATGTTCTGGGTGGTCAGAATGTGGATATTGTCCGACATCTTCTGTCTGTCGGCAAACAGGGTGCCCCAATAGGCGAGCTCAGTGTGAGGCGTCTTGGTGTTGTAGAAATGCACCGTCGAAGCGGAGTAGCTCCAGGATTCCAGAGGTTCGTAGAAAGACACTCCTTCGGTATATTTTCTTTTGAAGAAGTCAAAGCTCTGGACGGGGGATCCTGCCACTCCCAGCCAGGTGGCATTGACATCCTTCTTGAGGAAAGGATAATCGTTGTAATGGTAATTGAATGATGTGTCGGGCAGACTGACGGACATCTGATGGAAAGACCTGTCGCGAGTCCACATAATGATCCGCTTGTATTTCATCGAATCTGGGAGTGCGAATGTCTGCAGAATGCGCGGGGTTGAATTGACAATGCTGTCGCGGATGGACTTGAGGCTGTCTTTTACGTTTTGCAGGCTGTCCTGCATAGCAAGCTTCAGAGGAAGGGCCTGCTCCATATCATATTTCTTGCGCTCCTTTTTGTCCAGCGATGCATACCATAACGCAAACGCGGCTTTGGCCGTGGCTGTGGAGTCCGCTTTGTACAGGGAGTCAAGTTTTGGCCAGACCAAAGTGTCACCGGATGCAATCAGAGAGTCTTTGACCCATTTGTGGCACAGGGAATCCTTGATGGCGGCGTAATATGTATATCTGAAAATGTCACTAGATTTGAGGGAGTCCGGAGCGATGAGAGTGTCAAGGGCGGCTGGACGCACAGTGCTGTCAGATGGCACATCCTCCAGTCCGAGGCTGTCTTCTTGAGCCGAAACTCCCGCCGGGCCTCCTGCTTTGCCGGCTTTCTCTTCTGCTGTCCAGAATTGTTTATATCCCGGGGATCCATAAATGACGGTGTCCTGAGAGGGCTCTTCCAACATAGAGAGTTCCGCTTCACGTACCACAACCGTCCTGTCCGTACAGACTGGACGGTATGTGGCTTGCAATGCTGCAGCGCAGACAATTGCGGCCGGGAACCATACTGTTGTCAGAAATTTTCTCATAATGCAGGCTAAGTTAAGGATTTTTTAGCAAAAGACACATTCTTTCAGCCTCCTGAAGAGAAGATACCTTGCCTACATCCAAGAGATTGAGACTGGGGATCTCATTGCCGTATATGGGAATACGTCCAGCGTTTCGGATGTAGAAATCCATTATCGGAAAGCCCTCAGGCTCATTTCCCATATATGTGAATATGGAGTCGTGCATCAGTTGTATTCCGGAGTATGCGAGTTTCTTATAGGCTTGAGGCTTGAAATCGGGGATGTGAGTGCGGATCTCACCGGTTTTTTCGTTTATCCATCCCGAAAGCCTCATATCGTCATCAAAGAAAAGGTGGCGGGAGGATTCTCTGTCGCTGACGGCAAGGATGGCGGCCGCTCCCTGTCTGGTATTTTTTGCAAATGCCCCGATGTCCAGATTGGACAGGATGTCAACATTGTGCGTCAGGAACCAACCGCTTCCTTCAAGCAGGTGGCGCGCTTTTTTTATGCCGCCGCCGGTGTCAAGCAGGGAACCGCTCTCATCGGAAATACTGATGTGCACCCCAAAATTATTGTTATCGGCAAGGTAATCCTTGATTTGCTCAGAGAAGTGATGGACATTGACGACAAACTCATCGATGCCGAACTGCTTCAGCCTTTCAATGATAAGGGAGAGGAGGGGAGTCCCTCCTACAGGGACCAGAGCTTTGGGAATGGTGTCGGTGATCGGCTTCAACCTCGTGCCGAGCCCTGCGGCAAATATCATAGCTTTCATAATTCCCTTTCTCTATGAGTGAGCTCCACATTTACTTCCGGGAATTTTTCTTTGATATGCTTTCTCATCCTTTCTGCGCAATACACAGACCTGTGCTGCCCTCCTGTACATCCGAAACATACCTGGAGGTGGGTGAAACCTCTCTGCTGATATCTGCTGATGTGTTTGTCCACCAGACTGAAAGCGTGACTGAGAAACACTTCCGCTTCTGAGTTGTTTTCGATGAATTCAATGACACTCTTGTCCATCCCGGTGAGGTCTTTGTATTGCTCAAGCCTGCCAGGGTTGGGAATGCTGCGACAGTCAAAGATATAACCTCCTCCGTTGGCGCTCTCGTCTTCCGGCAGACCTTTTTTGTATGAGAAACTCATAACTTTTACTGTCAGGACGCCTTCCGCCGGGCTTTCTTTCTCTGTTTGAGAGTATTTCTCGACAAGCTTTTCCAAAATAGAAAAAAGATAGGGGTATTTGCCGCCGGTATCTTTCATCAGCTCCTTGATGTTTTCAATGGCAAAGGGTATGCTGGATATGAAATGGGGCTTTTTCTGTATAAGACCGCGGTATCCGTAGGCTCCAAGGACCTGGAGGGTGCGCAGAAGGATAAATGCTTTCAACTCCTTTCTGAAGGCTTGTGCCTCTACCTTGTCATACTTGGCGAGAGCTTCAAGATATGTGTCAATGAGCCTGTCTTTGAGCTCGGATGAATAACGGGCTCTGGCCTGAGAGATGAAAGAAGCCACGTCGTAATGGATCGGGCCTCTGCGGCCACCCTGAAAATCGATGAACCACGGCTCTCCATCCTTTATGATGACGTTTCTGGATTGGAAATCCCTGTACATAAACGTACGTCCCGGGTCCCTTAGCAAGTCGGCTTTCATCTCATCGAAATCGTTCTGGAGCTTGATTTCATTGAATTCGATATCCGAAAGCTTGAGGAAGCAGTATTTGAAGTAATTCAAGTCGAAATCCACCATCCTGGCATTGAATTCCCTGTCAGGGTAGCATATGCTGAAGTCAAGTCCTTCGGCACCCTCGTATTGGATTTTCGGCAGCGCGGCAATGGTCTTGAGCAGCAGATTGGTCTCGAACTCATTGTATTCACCCGTCTGTCTGCCGTTTGACAATAGGCCGAAGAGAAGATTGTCCCCGAGGTCCTCTTGGTAATAACTCATCAGATCATCACTGACCTCAAGTACTTCCGGGACCTTGATTCCTTTGGACCTGAAGTGGCGGGAAAGCTCAATGAAAGCTCTGTTTTCATCCCTGTCCGTACCTTGTACGAGGATGCGTGTACCGTTATTGTCCGCTACTCTGAAGTATTGTCTTCCGCTTCCCGATGGGGTGAGTGCAACTCCATTCATTGCTCTTCGGCGGCTATTATGTCGCAATTGCCCTGGGGCTTGGAGAGCTCTATCTTGCCGAACAATCTGACGCTGAGAGCGAGCAAAAGGACAAATGCTGCAAAAATCACCCAATACTGCGCGGGACTGAAGAGCTCGGACCAGGATTCGATTTGGGCGAGTGAATCAATATGTCCGCATACAAGGGCGAAGGTGTTGTTGACAAAATGCATCAGCATAGTCAGTTTCAAAGATCCGGTGCGGTAATACACATATCCGAACAGGCATCCTGCTCCGAATGCCAGAACTGCCTGCCAGGGATTGCCGTGGATGATGGCGAAGAACAATGCTGAAATTACAATAGCCCACCCGGGCTTGATGCCTCTGCTGCCGTCCGCCTTTTTGAAATTGAGCAAGCCTCTGAGAATCTGTCCTCTGCAGAGCCATTCCTCAAAGAATGGAGCAAAAATGGAAACGCTCAGGAAATTGACCCAGAACTTCCCCTGGGTCATACTGTCGAGCATCTCCTCCAGCCATTGGGGAGGGTCGGGGAGAAGACCGTTGAAGAAGTCCAGAATGTATCCCAAAGCGATAATGTCGATAATGCAGACCAGTGGGATTATTATCCTTCGGCCACCGAAATGATTGCTGTCCAGAGATACTCCTTCGTCAAAAAGTGCGTTCCTCTGGCTGGTGTATGAAGCATACATCATAGGGGGAAGGAACATCATAGGATAAGCAACGAGGATTCCATACTCAGTCGCGGCTTCGGCCCCCATAAGTGCAGTCATTATGAGTGTGAATACATTGCCAATGAGGACACCTGCAAGGAACAATAAAGTAATCCAGATGCAGCCTTTCCAGCCCGGAACAAAATACGTGAAGGAAGACAGGATGTCGAAATTCTTTCTATTTTTTCTCATAAAGGGGAGTTGGGTATGTGCCGTTTCCAGCCAGTTCTTCAAATTTTGCAACTACTGCCGGTCTGTCCTCTTTATATGTGACACCGAACCATTTGGATGGAGTTGAGAGAACCTCGGTGCGGGCGGCGCCCTTCTTTATCATCTGGTCAATGGCGAATGGGATATAGAACTCTTTCTTGGGCTCATTGATATTGATTTTGAGGAAGTCCTTGAAAATCTCCTCACTGAGGGCGAAATAGTCCGGGGTGAATCCCCACATATTCATAGAACACAGGGCATTGCCGTCAAGTGCAACTCTTTGGCCGCTTATGGTGCTCTCGCCGCGTACCACGCCGTCCTCTTCGGTGAAGATGTTGAGGTGCTCGGCTACGTCCATCAGGTTGTTGTCGTTGTCATAGGAACATATCCCTCTTGACACGCCGCCCGATTCGGAAAGCGTGTTGTTGAGGGCGAAACCTACGATGCTGAATACGCCCTTGCTGTTTTCGTGCTTTCTGAGCCAGTCAGCGATAATGCTGAAAGACTCCCGTCCATAGAAATCATCCCCGTTGATGACGGCGAAGGGCTCGTTTATTACGTCTTTCCCCATAAGTACTGCGTGTGCCGTGCCCCAAGGCTTTTCCCTTGAGGGATTCAGTGTAAATCCGGCGGGAATCTTATTGAGCTCCTGAGTCACGAACTGGAACTTGAGGGGCTCACCGTCAATGCATCTGACGTTTTGGTATTTCTGACGTACAGTCTCTTCAAACTGCTCTTTGAAATACTCTCTTACGATGTAAACTACTTTTCCGAAGCCTGCCTTAACGGCATCATATATTGAATAGTCGATAATTGTCTCCTGGTTGGGGCCGAGTCCATCCATCTGTTTGAGACCACCGTAGCGGCTTCCCATTCCGGCTGCGAGAACTAATAGAGTAGGTTTCATACAATCATAATAATAAATCTCCACAAAATTAGTTATTTTTGCAGATAAAGCAGAAAAAGATGTTCGGAAAAATCAGCGGACTTAGAGAAAGGTTCAAGGCCTTGAGCGGCTTCAAGAAGTGGGTGGTGGTTGCCACGACAATCCTTCTTGTCGTTATCCTTTTCAATTCTAAGGGCAACCTCGGGCATCTTGTGTCCTCAGCGTATACTCTGGGCAAGCAGAAAAAGCAGATTGAAGCGTATCGCTTGAAGAATGCTGAGCTTGACAGACGCATAGAGTCCTTGTCCAACGATGTGGATACTCTGGAAAGATACGCGCGGGAGAAGTTCGGATTTGCCGAGCCCGGCGAAGATGTTTATATTGTTGAAAACTAATACCTTTATTATGAAGAAGTTATTTTTATTTTTTGGGGTGTCGCTGATGCTCTCGTCGGCGGTTCCTTCGTTTGCTCAGTCCATTGACGGGAAGCATCCTTCAGAGGATTTCCAGATCAGCGTGGCCGGCTACTCTTATCGCAAATACAATATCGATGAGACTCTCGCTTTCCTTAAGAGTATGGATGTGAAGTATTTTTCAGTCAAGGACTGGTGGCTTCCCCTCGACTCGACAAAGGAGCAGATGGACGCTTTCAAGGCAAAATGTGCCGAGAACGGTATTGAAGGATATATCCTCGGCCCTATCTATATGAGGTCAAAGGAGGAAGTGGACAAGACCTTTGATTATGTCGCCCGTTATGGATCGGATATGTTCATCGGTGTTCCGAATTACGAATTGCTCGACTATGTCATAGAGAAAGTCGCAAAGACAGGTATCCGTGTTGCCATCCATACTCACGGACCCGACGGAGCTGCATTCCCTGACATCCGCACAATAGTGGATATGGTAAAGGATCCCAAGCTCGGCATCGGCTGCTGTATGGATCTGGGTCATACCTTCCGTATGGGATATAATGTCGCTGAAGATATCAAGACATACAAGGACTGGATTTATGATATCCACATCAAAGACGAGACTGCAGCCCAGAAGTCCGGACAGACCTGGGAGATGGGACGCGGTGTAATGGATTTCATCCCCATCGTCAAGGCACTCAGGGATATCAATTATCAGGGAAAGATTTCTCTCGAGTTTGAAAAGAACGGAGATAATCCTCATCCAGGTGTAGCTGAATCCATCGGATATCTTCGCGGAGTAATTGACGCCACGAGATAATCAGACGAACAGCAGCACCAAAAATGCATACAAGAGGACAGCCTGGAATGTCAGGCGGTCCTTTGTGCTTTTATCCAGCATCAATTCTGTGGGATTCTCGTTGAGAATCTCATCGAAACTCTTTTCTGTGAGGCTTTGCCCCGAAGCCCATTTTCTGATGATTTCTCCGTCGCTTAAATAGGTGAATCCTCCGTTGGAACGGTTGAGGGTCATAATGGTCTTTATATCGGAAATCACCGTATGCTCCTCCAGCCCTTCTCCGCTCTGCCCGGATTCGGGCAGGATCAGAAGAGAAGTAATGCCTCTGGCTTCAGCCATTCCCATAGCGGCACCGATCTGGGCCCATTTCTTGCTGCTGAAATCCCCTGGAGCATAGGCGGATACCAGAAGGACTTTGCCTTGAGCGGCGAGACTGTCGAGGTAAATGCCTTCACTGTTTCTGATTGAGAGGACAGGAAAAGACTGCCCCATATCATCAGATCGCAGTTCTACGGATCCGCTTGAGACGAAGGTCCAGGTTGAATCGGGGAGATTGCTTAAAGTAAAGACTCCCTTCTGGCCGTTTTTTTCATATATGAAGCAGACTTCATCTCCGGGATTTGGCGATATGTTTTTCTGGGCTGCAATGAGTTCTGCCCCTGGAGCAAAGTCGGTGAAGTCCATAAGCGGAAGCCGGACCTGGGAATAAACTGCGAACAACAGGCAGGATGCCATAACCACCAGGGTCTTAATGTATGTTTTCTTGTTGTTTTTGCCCGTGCCGCTTGACCTGAATGCCGCAAACGCAAGTAAGCAAAGGATGATGTTTTTGACAAAGGTCTGGAGATGTGTCAGATGAATGGCTTCCCCAAAACACCCGCAGTCCATTTCCGGGTTGAAAATCAACAGGATGAGAGTAATGAGCGTAAAGAAAGCCAGAAGGGCTGAGGTCAGAATTCTGATGATTTTCCGGTAAATGCCTCCTATCAGACAAGCTCCGAGGGAGGTCTCGAGAAACGCCAGGACAAAGCCCAGCCACTTTGATGCGAAATCCGGGAGGAATGCCAGATGGAAAAATTTGAAGTAGTCCTGTACAATGAGGCCCGCCCCGAGAGGGTCCATCAGTTTCAGCATACCTGATAAGAATAATACGGCACCTGTGATGACGGCGCATATCCTGCCGGCTACGGGCAAAGCTGGTTCTTTTATCTGGACGTTCATTTGAGTATATTGTCTACCAGGGATTTGATCTTTTGGAATATGGTTTCTGCCGTGAGCATATTCCCATTATTGTCCGAGCAGTCGACGGTGATGAAGTTGGGGTCTTCCTTGGCTTGTCTGCGGTATATGTCCCTGACCTTCACCTGGAAATTGATGTCCGCTTCGTGGATATCCTGCTTGCCTTGAAGGTAATTCCTTTCATCTCCTTCTCTTTGGGAATTCAGACTCTTTTCCACAAATGAAATGGGGACATCCAGAAACAGATTGATATTGGGTCTGGGCAGATTGAAAGCCCCGTACTCTGTGCTTAGGATCCACTGTCTCAAATCTTCAGCTTCCTTCTCGCTCTCGAGTTTGGCGCACTGGTAGGCGATATTGGAGTAAACATAACGGTCCAGCAGTACAATCTTGCCTTCCTCCAGGCATTGGCGGATAAACCCCTGGGATGTGTGTCTGTCTTCTGCAAACAGCAGAGCGACAAGTTGAGGGTGAACTTTGTCATTGGCTCCGAAATCCCCTCTCAGGAAGCGTGAGATTAGATCTCCATATACCGGGGAATCATATCTTGGGAAATGGATATACTCCATTTGGGGGCATATCGAGCTGAGATAGGACTTCAGCATTGATACCTGGGTGGATTTTCCGGCCCCGTCAAGGCCTTCCAGAACTATTAGCATACCTGAATCATTATTCTTAGAAGTTGTTTGGGTAAACAACTTCTTACAAAACTAACATAAATTTCTAAATTTGCTGTCAAATTATGGGAACGCAGGTCTCAATAATGGCTATTTTGAATGCCACTCCGGATTCTTTCTTTGCTCGGAGCCGTTACGATATGTCTATTCTTGACTCCGGAGCTGATATTATAGATATAGGTGCCTGCTCCACCCGGCCCGGGAGTTCTCCTGTCTCACAAACCGAAGAGTGGATAAGACTGGAACCGGTGCTGAAGGCGGTAAGGGACCGGAAAGTCCCGGGGCTGAGAGTCTCAATCGATACTTTTTGGTCATCAGTTGCAAAGAAGGCTTTTGACTTGATGGGGGATATCATTGTGAATGATGTCAGTGCGGGCGCCGCCGATCCTCAGATGCTTCCTTGGGTCGCTTCCCAAGGGATTGAGTATGTGGCTATGTGTAATGACAATGACCCTGCTGCCTTTTTTGACCGTTTTTCTCTTAAGGCTGAGGCCTTGGGCCTTGATAACTGGATATTGGACCCGGGTTTCGGCTTCGGTAAGACTGTGGAGGAGAATTGGGCTGTCCTTCATTCGCTGGAAAAGCTGAACAGGTTCTCCCGCAGGATTTTGGTGGGATTGTCCCGCAAAAGTATGATATATCGTCCTCTGGGACTCGGTCCTGATGACGAGAAAACCCTGCGGGAAACCTGCAGGGCTCAAATTGAAGCAGTCAGAAGAGGAGCTTCGATACTCCGGGTGCACGATGTCGGCGCCGCAAGACTTTCTCTAAGAGGTATTATTTGAGATAAGGAAGGATGATTTCTTCCATTACTTTGTATCCCTCGAGAGTGGGGTGAACTCCATCTGATGCATATTTTGCCGGAAGACCTCCATTTTCGTCCACCATTGCGGAATAATAATCGACGTATGGGATATGATGGCTCAGGGCATATTCTTTGAGCATCTTGTTCAGGTCCTTGATGATTTCTGCGGGCTTGATCTCCTTTCTCCAGCCAAACTCTCTGGAGGGGAGTACGGAACAGATGATGGGCTTGATTTTGTTGGCCTTGGCGAGTTCGCACATTGAAATGACGTTACCCAGAACAATGTTGATGTCAACGTATCCGATATTCTGAGCGACATCGTTGGTCCCGGCGAGAATCACAACGTATTTCGGGTGAAGATTGATTACGTCCGGGCGGAATCTGACAAGCATCTCACAGGATGTCTGTCCACTGATGCCTCTTCCTGCAAAATTGTGCTCGGTGAAGAAATCCGGATCGGTCCTGTTGCCCCAGTTGTCCGTTATGGAATCACCCATAAATACTGCTTTGGGCTTTACTGATATTTCGCTGTTGTTGTTTTGATAACGGTCCGTTCTGGCCCAGTCCTTGGTCTGAGCGTGCAGACTCATCGCACTCAATGTGGCGAGCAAGAGGATGCAAGTGAATTTTTTCATCTGTCAGTCAAATTATTTATCGTTTCTACAAATATAGTTATTTGCTCTTTTTTTTGCTATTTTTGCGTAATTATGAGTAAAGAACAGACTCCGACTCCGCATATCCGCGCCAAGTATGGCGAGATTGCAAAGACCGTCATAATGTCAGGTGATCCCTTGCGCGCCCGTCTTATGGCTGACAAGTATCTGGAAGATGCCGTTCAGTTTAATGACGTGAGGGCTATGGAGGGATATACCGGTACATATAAGGGCAAAAGAGTGTCCGTAATGGGACACGGGATGGGGATACCTTCCATCGCGATATACTCTTATGAACTTTTCAATTTCTATGACGTGGAACAGATCGTCCGTGTCGGCACCTGCGGTTCTTTTTCGGAGAATGTCCCTTTGGGAACGATTCTTCTGGCGCAGGGAGCCTGCACCGATTCCAATTATGCTTCGCAGTATAATTTGCCCGGACAGTTTTCCCCTCTCGCCGATTACGGTCTGTTGAGGAAGACCTCGGACACGGCTGAGTCAAGAGGCTTGGACTTCCTTGTCGGCAACATTCTGTCCTCGGATTTCTTTTATGACGCCGGGGGGCGGCAGAAGGATTGGGCCGCTTTCGGAGTGCTCGGCGTGGAGATGGAATCTTTCGCTTTGTATATGAATGCTGCCGCTGTTGGGAAAAAGGCTTTGTCCATACTTACTGTGACCGATAATCTTGCCACCGGAGAGTCTCAGGACTCCGATCAGAGAAGAAAAGGGCTTGGGAACGCCATAGAACTGGCACTTGATCTATTATAAATCTGAAACAACGAACTTATGAACGATATAGTACTATCCAGTCTGCTTAATCTTTTCGCCCTCTTTGGATCCAAGAGAGGCATTTCCAAGGAAGATTCACTTGCACACGTGCTCAATTTCCTCCGGTCATATTCCGGAATCCGCGATGTGCAGCCGTATGTGACATTGTTTGAGGATCTGTCATCGTATTATTCGGATTTCCCCGAACTTGACATCGAAAATGTAATCGAGGGCATCTGCCAGAAGCTCAAGGGACAACTCCCGCGCAATTCGCAGGGTGGATTCCTGCTGAGGATTGTGGAGTTCTGCAACTCCAATCACGACACTTTCGATCCTTCCGATCCGCTGATCCGCAAGATTGTGAGTGCGTTCGAAATCCCCGAATGGGTCTATAAGGATTATATTGATTTCGTTACTGCGGTACCCGGAGATGATGTTCTTGTCATCGAGCTTGAGAAAGGCAAGGGCGTTCTCAAGACCTTGTACTTGCAGGAGTACAATTATTTGGTGTTTACCTACCTTGGCGATGAGGTGGTGCTGATGAACGATATCCCTGTGGTGAGCGGGATGTATCAGATGTGGCAGCAGAGCGGTGTGCTCAAGGTCCACGCTCTGGTCCCTATGTACTACTCATCGATAATGAAGATGTACGACAGGACTCCTGTCGGGGAGGCGTTCGATCTTTGCGGACGAGACATCAACTTCCGTTTCCAGCAGGGAGGGGACAATGGTATGCACAATCTCAGCTTCACTCTTCACAGCGGGGAGCTGGTTGCGATTATGGGAGGCAGCGGTGTTGGAAAATCAACGCTCCTTTCGCTTTTGAACGGCAATCTCAAGCCGCAGGAGGGAAGCATAACAATCAACGGGCACGACATCAGTGAGCCGGCGGCAAAGGCCCATATCGGCTTTGTGCCTCAGGATGACCTGTTGATTGAGGAACTGACCGTGTATCAGAATCTCTGGTTTACTGCAAAATTGTGCTTTGACAGGATGCCTGACGCCGAGATAGATTCCAAGGTTATGGAAGTCCTCTCTCAGCTTGGCCTTTCCGCCGCAAAGGATCTCAAGGTGGGCTCTCCTATGAACAAATCGATTTCCGGAGGACAGCGCAAGAGACTGAACATTGCCCTTGAGCTTATCCGTGAGCCGGCCATTCTTTTCCTTGATGAGCCTACATCCGGCTTGTCTTCGGCTGATACCGAGAATGTGATCAACCTTCTCAAGGCACAGACCTGCAAGGGAAGACTCGTGGTCGTGAATATCCACCAGCCTTCTTCCGATGTTTACAAGCTGTTTGACCGTCTTTGGCTTCTTGACAAGGGAGGATATCCTGTGTTTGACGGCAATCCCATCGAAGCTATATCTTATTTCAAGACAGCTGCAAATTATGCTGATTCCGCAGGTACCGCCTGTCCCAGCTGCGGTAATGTCAATCCCGAGATTGTTCTCAATATCATAGACGAAAAGGCGCTGGATACCTCCGGCAAATTGTCAGAGCGCAGAAAATGGACTCCTCAGGAGTGGCACGAGCTGTATCTGAAAAATCGTGAAGAGCAGCAGGAACCTCAAGTCAGCGATGTTCCTCCCACAGACCAGAAACGCCCGAGCATCCTTAAGCAGATGAGCATTTTCTTCAAGAGAAATGTCAGCTCGAAGATAACCAATCTCCAGTATGTTCTGGTTACTCTTTTCGAGGCTCCGGTATTGGCTGCAATCTGTGCATTCCTGACCAAATATACTCCCGACGGCGGCACATACTCCATTATGGAGAATAAGAACCTTGTGTCCTACTTCTTTATGGCCATCATCGTGGCAATCTTCCTGGGTATGTCCGGAAGCGCTGAGGAGATTATCAAGGACAGGGTGCTTTTGAAGCGGGAGAAATTCCTTCGTCTGTCCTATGGAAGTTATATTACATCCAAGATATTGTATATGGGAGTTGTATGTCTGATTCAGACACTACTTTTCATATTGGTCGGCAATAGTATAATGGGACTTCACGGACTGTTCTGGGTGTGGTGGATGATATTGTTCATCTCGGCTTTCCTGTCCAGTCTGATAGGACTTCTGCTGTCTCAGTGTATGAATTCAGTCGTGGCCATATATATTACTATTCCGCTTCTGCTGATTCCTCAGATTTTGCTTTGCGGCCTTGTTGTGAAATTCGATGACCTCAATCCCGGCAGCGAAACCGGCAATGTGCCGATCATCGGGGATTTCATTCCTTCCCGCTGGTCGTACGAGGCCCTTGCCGTAGCCAATTTCAGTATGAATGCCTATGAGAAGGAAATATATGCTCAGGACAGGGACAAATACACAAATATGTATTTTTCCAATGCCTTCCTTTATGAGCTTGAGGCTCAGTTGGAACAGAGGCAGGATGAGAATCTGAGGTCCGATAAGGAGGAAAATCCCAAGCATCTGGAAATCATCAAGACGGAGCTTTCTTACCTTACGGGGGTATGTAATGCTGAACCCTATTCCGGAGACTGGTCGTATGAATCAGTCCACGAATATCTCGAGACGCTCAAATCGTACCTGAATAATCTGAGCAACAAGACCACTCTTGCAATTGACCGCCAGTTGTCCGCATATATCAGAGAGAATGGAAAAGATCAGTTGTCCGCCCTGAAGCGTGACAACTACAACATTCAGTTGGAGAATCTTGTTCTCAACCGCGAGACCAACCATATGTATATGGTAAGAGGTACACACATTGTCCCTCGAAGCGGTTATATTTTCCTCACGCCGAGAAGCAAAAATGGACGGGCTCCTTTCTACAGCGGAGTGAAGGTTATGGGAAGCAGGGAGATACCTACCTTGTGGTTTAATGTGGGCGTTCTTCTTTTGATGTGCGTTCTGATAGGGGTTTGTCTATACAGTGACATTCCCGGCAAATATGTCAGGACCGAGAAGAATTGATGCAATTTTTCGCTTCCTATTTTGTAAGGTTGAGGAAAATTATTATATTTGCGCGTTATAGGATAATAATTTAATAATTAATATAATGAAAAAACTCGTAGTTATCGCTCTCGCTCTTGCAATGGTGGCTGTGCCTTCCTGCAAGAATCAGAACAAAAAGGCAGAGGATGGCTCTGCTCAGAAAGAAATCAGCTTGAAGGAGCAGTATGCAACAGAGGATCTCAAGATCAATGTTCAGAATCTTATCGAATCTGCAAAGCAACTTAAGCCCGCTCCTTTCGTTTCAAAGGAAGACGGTGGTAAAATATCTCTTACAGCAAAAGAGAAGATGGTCAAGCCTGAGTATCTCCTTGATCTCAATGTAGCCAATGACCTTGTAACTCTTTCACAGAAGTACCGCGCTATCGCTATGTACACTGTTGACCAGAAGATTGCAAAGCTGTACGATATCCCTACCGATTCTTATAAGTCAACAATGAGCAAGCTCCTTGTTGATATCAACGATTCTGCACTCAAGGATTTCTCTGAGGCTGATTTCACCACAAACGAGGGTTCACAGGAGGCTATCAAGAAGCTTGTGGACGCTGAGTATGACGCAGACCGCGCCAACTTCCTTTGGGAGTCTGTAGCTGCCAGCCTTGTTGAGCAGGTTTACATTATGACTCAGAATATTGACAAGTTCCTCCCTATGTTTGACGATCAGGTCGCTTCTGACCTTACATACAATTTCGTATGTGTTCACGAGGGTATTATGTCAATGCAGGAGTTCTATCCCGATCTCGAGGCTCTCAATGCAGCAATGCTTCCTCTTTATGTAATCAATGCTATCAGCGTTGACCAGCTCAAGGATCAGCTTATCGAGCTCAAGGGCGAAATCGAGGCAGTTCGTTTCATCCTTCTCAAGTAATCAGAGATTTTATATAAATAAAGATGGTGACTATCAGTCTATCGACTTTTAGTCACCATCTTTTTTGTTTTGCTCCCGATTATCGGGGGAGCATCTCAACCTTCAATTTTGCGTAAGCTCTTTCAGCCTTCTGGAGAGACTTCTCGACATCTGTGTCAGTCGCGAGAATTACTCCGTAGCGACGATGTCCCTTGACCTCAGGCTTGCCGAAAAGACGTATCTGGACGCCGGGCTCACTGAGAATGTCCTCCAGCCCGCTGAATACAACCTTGTCAGTGTCACCTTCAACCACGATAGCCTTCGAAGCTCCGGCTCCGAAATACCTGATTTCGGGAAGAGGAAGACCGAGAATAGCTCTGGCGTGGATGGCAAACTCGCTCAAATCCTGAGTGATCATAGTAACCATACCCGTGTCGTGAGGTCTGGGGGAAACTTCAGAGAAGATAACTTCATCTCCTTTGACGAACATCTCCACGCCAAAGATTCCATAACCGCCGAGCGCACCGGTAATAGTTTTTGCAATATTCTGAGCCTTAGCTATAGCGTCATCGGTCATAGGCTGAGGCTGCCAACTCTCACGGTAGTCTCCGTTCACCTGATGGTGACCGATGGGCTTCAGAGTGGTGGTGCCGTCACAGTGGCGTACGGTAAGCATTGTGATCTCGTAATCAAAGTCAACAAAGCCCTCGACGATAACTCTGCCTGCTCCGGCCCTTCCGCCTTCCTGAGCCTCGTTCCAGGCCGGGTCAATGTCGTCCTTTGTCTTGACAGTACTCTGTCCGTGACCTGACGAACTCATAATGGGCTTGACTACGCAAGGTATGCCAATCTCTTCGATGGCTTTGTCGAATTCCTCACGGTTGTCTGCAAATTTATATCTTGCGGTAGGCAGACCGAGCTTCTCCGCTGCCAGACGTCTGATGCCTTCGCGGTTCATAGTCAGGAGAACGGCATTGGCCGTAGGGATGACATTGAATCCTTCTTTCTCGAGCTCTACCAGAGTGGGGGTGGCTATCGCCTCCACTTCGGGAATAATGTAATCGGGCTTTTCTGATTCGATTATTTCACGAAGTTTCTCTCCATCCAGCATATTGATGACATAATGCCTGTGGGCTACCTGCATTGCGGGTGCGTTGGCGTAGCGGTCAACAGCAATCACTTCAACTCCATAGCGCTGAAGCTCCATTACCACTTCTTTTCCGAGTTCTCCACTGCCGAGAAGCATAGCTTTTCTGGCAACGGGAGTAAGGGGTGATCCTATTTTTATCATAATAAATGTTTGGGTGAATACTGAGAACAAAGTTAAGGAATAATAGTGGAACTTTTCGTATATTTGTTAAAATTGATTCAAAATGGACAGACGAACATTTATCGGCAGTATGGCGGCGGCAGGGTGTCTCGGTGTACTCAAAAGTGCAGATGCATCCCCAATATTCAAATTGTCGGACTCTATTCCCGACAAAGTTAGAAAGAATGGATTTGACGATGATCTGGTGGTTTTCATATCGGATCTGCACACCAATCCTACAGGATATCAGCCCGGCAGACTGAAGGGGATAGTGGAAGATATCCTCAAGATGAAACCTCTGCCCGGGAATGTGATTGCTCTTGGAGATCTGGCATATCTGACGGGGCAGGATTCCGAGTATGCGGCTCTCAAACCTATTCTGGATCCAATTGAGGCGGCCGGCATCACTTTGACATTGGGTATGGGCAACCACGACCGAAGGGAGGAATTTGCAAGGACTTTCCCAGATCAGGCTGCCAAGTCCCAGCTTGGACATCGCAATACATATATAGTCAAGACTCCCAAAGCAGATTTCATTGTTATGGATTCACTCCAGCAGGGAGAGGACAGGAGAACCTGGATAACTCCCGGGGCCATTGACGATGAGCAGCGCGCTTGGCTGGAACAGACTCTGGCATCGTATGACAAGCCCGTGTTTGTATGCTCACATCATCCTATCTCTGAGACAAAGCTGAACAAAATCTTGCTTGACTGCCCTCATTGCTGC
Source organism: Bacteroidales bacterium UBA1736 (assembly GCA_002315825.1). Taxonomy (GTDB): domain Bacteria; phylum Bacteroidota; class Bacteroidia; order Bacteroidales; family UBA932; genus Cryptobacteroides. The sequence continues at coordinate 47,958 of DCIC01000144.1, forward strand.
GGGTATATTTATGGACACGACCACAGGTGGCAGCCTGATTGGATCAAAAAGAATTATTCCGACCAGAGAATGATACCTCTCTTGTGCCTTCCTTCTACCGGACATTGGGGCGATATTGGTCATGTCTGTCTCCACTTGAAGGAAGACAGGGCTGTGGCTGAGCTTCATCAGAAAGAGTTCTTCTTCCCTGTGCCGGTTGAGAACCCTGCCGATATTCCATTGCTATGGAAGGTAAAGACTCAGGACAATCAAAACGCCAGGTGCACCTTTATCTACTGATGGATATGGCTTATATAAGAGAAGACAGATATGATGAGCAAGTGACCGATGCCATTGCCGGCCACGTACGGGAGATATTGGCATTGCTGGGTGAGGATCCGGACAGGGAAGGGCTTCTGAAGACACCGGAGCGTGTCGCAAAGAGCCTTCAGTTCCAGACCAAGGGCTATCAGCAGAATGGTGAGGAGATTATCCGGCAGGCTATTTTTGAGGAGCAGTACAAGCAGATGGTGATTGTCCGTGACATTGAACTGTATTCTTTGTGCGAACACCATATGCTTCCTTTCATCGGAAAGTGTCACGTAGCATACATCCCTGACGGCCAGATTACAGGACTCAGCAAGATAGCACGGGTGGTGGAGACATTTGCCCGCAGGCTTCAGGT
>DCIC01000144.1:48686-60567 GCA_002315825.1 Bacteroidales bacterium UBA1736
GTCGCTGTGGTCATTGAAGCCACTCATACTTGTATGTCAATGCGCGGAGTGGAGAAATCCAATGCGCTGACTACGACATCTGCCTTCAGTGGCTTGTTTATGAGTTCCCAAAGGACCAGAAACGAGTTTTTGAATTTGATTAAACAAAAATAACGACTTAATATGAGAAAAATCATCACATTGACAGCAGCACTGCTGCTGAGTATCGCCTCATTTGCATTCAATCCGCAGTGGGGTGTAAGGGCCGGTCTCAATCTTGCCAGTCTGTCCAATCACGGTACTGTGTCTGATTATAGCCACGCCCTCAGGCCCGATTTTTATGCTGGAGCATCGATGGAGGTCCCCAACATCCTTGGATTTTTCGATCTGCGTACGGAATTGTCTTTCTCTAAACAGGGAAACAGGACAAAGTCCAAGCTCAATGAGGAGGTGTTTGCAAATAGGTCTGCATATCTTAACCTGCCGGTTATGCTTGAGTACAAGATGCTTGATGACAAGCTGGCTTTTCTACTCGGCCCTCAGGTGGGATTGTGCTTCGGGGGTAAGAATATCCGCAGGGACAGTGGTTCCACCACCAAAGTAAATTGGGAAAGGGGTCAATATACCCGTTTTGATTTTGGCATTGTGCTGGGTGCGGCCTTTACTTTTTATCGCAATATCAGTGTTGAGTGCAGATACAATCTTGGACTTACCAACGCATACCGCGGCAATCTTCCCTTTTCTATCGGGGAGTACAACGGGGTCACACACGCCAACAGAGTGCTGCAGATTGGTTTGAGCTACGCGTTCTAGATCTTGATAATGGCTCTGTTCCCGTGCCCGTCCACACAAATGTTCAGAGGCTCGGTGAAGCGGACCAGACGTACATATTCTGTCTCGTAGAGAGCGGGGAGGGCATCCAGGACCGAAAAGTCCAGCTTGTCCTCTTTTGACATAAATGGATTGACATTGATATATCCTACATTGAAGGATGTCAGGTTCTGGAAGAAATGAGTCCCCTGTGACGGATCCACTCTGAAATTGTCCAGACAGCATTCTACAATAGCTTTGGCTTCCGAAATGTCGGACCATTTGACAGGGACTCCGAGGGAAGGAATGCTTGAACCCCACCTTCCGAAACCTATCAGGACGTAGTTGCGTCCCTCCTCCTGCATTTTTGCATTGAGAGCAGATATCTCGGTGGCGATATCCATCGTTTTGAGAGTGTTGAAACTTTTCTCTTTGAGGTAAATGATATCGTTGACACCTTTGATCCAGCCGATGCCGAGAGCATTTCTGGAGTGCAGGATAGCCCCTTGAGTGTCAATGCTGTCCCAATCCACGATCGTGTTGGAGGAGTCATATGAAATAGGACGGATCTGAAGGACATTGAAGATTGCCGGGCTGTCGTCCCCGGTCTGAAGATCGGCGGCAAATTCGATTTCCACTCCGCACTCCACCTCTTCTTTTGCTATCTCGAGCAGACTCTCCACTATATCGGCAAGAGGGAAAGAATTGTATCTGAGGATATGAGCGAAAGTGATGTATTTCGGTCCTTCGGGAGCGGAGGAATCCACTATTCTCTGATTCTGATAGTCCCAGGTAGAGACCACTTTCTTGAAACTGTCGAACTGCCCGCATTCAGAAAGAGGGATGCGGGCAAGGTTGACCGAATCGTTAATGGATGTCTTGAATTCTTCCGGACGGAGATTCAAAGCATAGACAGCCTGCTGCGTGTCGCTCATTGTCAACTCCGGGGTGGATGTCTGAAGAACGTGTTTGGGATATTTGGGGGAGAACCTCAGAACCTGGTCCCCGTCCACTACAGCCTTCCCAAGACCATAGGCCAGCTTGCATATCCCTTCTTCCGGCTTTTCGTATCCGACAGGGTAGAAATTGTAGGAACGGGCCACACCGGAAAGCGTAGGCAGCCAGTAATTGTTCTCCATTTTGCCGCAGACCTCCTGAATGACAATTGCCATTTTTTCCTCGGAAATGACATTTGCGCTTGCGGTGATATAACTTCTGGAGGCAGCGAAAAATACAGATGCGTAAACGCTCTTGATAGCCTTTGTGAGCAGTCTCAATTGCTGGTCGGGATCCTGTACGTGCGGAATCATATATGTGCTGTACACTCCGGCGAATGGCTGGTAGTAAGAGTCTTCCAGTTTCGATGAGGATCTGATGGCAAGAGGGGTCTTGACTATCTTGATAAAGTGCCGTAGGGCCTGTGTGAGGTCGGAGGGCAGCGTTGATGATATGAATTCGGACAGGATATCTTCGTCGGAGATTTTGGAGTTGATAACGTACTGAAGTCCATTGTCTCTGAGGAATCTGTCGAAATACTCGGTGGTGATCACCAAAGTGCGGGGGACAAGTACCCTGACATCCTCCCATTTGTTGTACAGACCGTATTTCTGTAGAATATGGTTAAGGAAAGCCAGTCCTCTGGCTTTGCCTCCCAAGGATCCGTTTCCTATCTTGGAGAACCAGATAGTGTCATTGAATGTATCTTTGTTGAACGCGGCGACTACTCCCAGACCCTGGGCTATTCTATATTCGTGGAGCAATTTGGTCGTGGTGGCTCTGGCCTGCTCGACGTCATCCACACTGCGGACAATGATAGGGGCGATACTGTTTCCAATAGAGAAAAGACCTCTGGCGAAGAGCCAGCGGGACAGATAGTCATTCTGAGCGAATCTTCTGTAGGTTTCAGATGGAATGCGCTTTAGGAGTGCTTCGAATTCATATAGGTTTCTTGCCCGCTCTATTTCGGCTCCGCTCTCGGGATCAGTGACAATGAAATCTCCGAATCCGAATTCTCTGCCGATGAAGTCACCGACCTCAGTCGTGAGGGTGCTGGATTTCTTGTTGATGAAACCTGCCCCCAGGCTGTCCGCAACGGCTCTCATACTCTCCTGAGAGGACTGCATAAGGAAAGGCATTGTAGGGGTCTGGCTTTTGACCATATGGCACAGATCAATACCCGCGTCACTCTTTTCTTCATCCTGATTGTCCCCCTTGTGGATGACAAAACCTATGTCGGAAATTACTCCAAGGATGTTGTTTTTGTATTTCTGATAATAAGCTACGGCCTCGTCATAGCAGGTCGCCATAAGGATTTTCGGCCTTGAACGCTTCCTGAGTATCTGCTGCTTCTCGTTGAGGGCATCCTGAATGGATTCTATATTCTGTTGGAGGACCAGCTTGTATAGCAGTGGAAGGTAGGTTGAATAGTATCTGATGGAATCTTCAACGAGCAGGATGGCTCTTACCCCTGATCTGAGAATGTCCCACTCAGCGTTGGCCCTGTCCTCAAGCAGTTTTATGATGGCAATGATGAGGTCGGTATTGTTATCCCAGCAGAAAACATAATCTATGCTGGACTTGTCTTTCCCTGCCAGCTGTCTGTACACTTCTCGCGAGAATGAAGTCAGCAGGACAATAGGAGTATTGGGCTTGAGCTCTTTGAAACGTTTGGAGAAATCGAACACGTCAACTTCTCCCACGTTGAAAAGAGTGATCACCAGATCGAAATGCACATCTGTGGAGGCTATGTCCAATGCTTCAGGTGTGCTTTTTGCTCTGGTGAATGATGGGGGATTGGAAAGGTTGAGCTCCGCATATTCCTTGGAAATCTGGGCTTCAATGTGACCGTCCTCTTCCAGGGCAAAACTGTCATAGTTGTTGCAAACGAGCAGGATGCTGCGGATCCTGCTCGTCATAAGGGTTGAATAATCGGAACTCATACTTTCTATTTCGGAATACTATACTATGCCTTGGTCTACCATAGCGCCTGCGACTTTGATGAAGCCGGCGAGATTGGCACCTTTTACATAATTGATATAGCCGTCTTCTTCGGTACCGTATTTTGTACAAGCATCGTGAATGTCGGACATTATGCGGTGGAGATACTCATCCACCTCCTGAGCTGTCCAGTGCTGACGAATGCTGTTCTGAGTCATCTCAAGACCTGAAGTCGCTACTCCGCCTGCATTTGAAGCCTTTCCAGGAGAGTACAGGATCTTGGCTTTCTGGAAGATTTCGATTGCCTCGGGAGTGGATGGCATATTTGCGCCTTCCACTACGCAGTAGCAACCACCTGCGATAAGCGCTTTTGCATTTTCAGCATTGATTTCATTCTGAGTGGCGCAAGGCATAGCAATGTCGCACTTGATCTTCCAGGGACGCTCCCCGGGGAAATATTGAGCATTGGGATATTGATTTACATACTCTTTCACACGACCGCGGCGTACATTCTTGAGCTCCTTGATGAAGTTGATCTTCTCCTCATCGAATCCGTCCGGATCATATACAAAGCCATCGGAATCGCTGATTGTCACCACCTTTGCTCCGAGTCTCATAGCCTTTTGAGCTGCGTGCTGGGCAACATTTCCAGCTCCGCTCACCAGGACTGTCTGTCCCTCGAAACTCTTGCCGCGTGTGGCGAGCATTGACTGTGCGAAATAGCAGGCACCGTAGCCGGTAGCCTCGGGTCTGAGCAAACTGCCTCCCCAGGCGAGTCCCTTGCCGGTAAGTGTTCCTGTAAATTCATCACGAAGACGTTTGTACTGACCGAAAAGGAAACCGATTTCTCTTCCTCCGACACCTATATCTCCTGCAGGAACATCTGTGTCCTGTCCGATATGTTTCTGGAGTTCTGTCATAAAGCTCTGACAGAAGCGCATCACCTCATTGTCGGACTTTCCTCTTGGGCTGAAATCAGAACCTCCTTTGGCGCCTCCCATAGGAAGAGTCGTGAGGGCATTTTTGAATGTCTGCTCGAAAGCAAGGAACTTCATAATGCTGAGATTTACACTTGAGTGAAAACGGATGCCTCCCTTATATGGACCGATAGTGCTGTTCATCTGAACGCGATATCCTCTGTTCACTTGAACTTCGCCTCTGTCGTCGATCCAGGGAACACGGAACATTATGACGCGCTCGGGCTCAACCATCCTCTCCATAATTTTGAGGTCCAGCAGATGGGGATAGGATGTGATGTACGGGGCCACACTTTCCAAAACCTCTTTCACGGCCTGGTGAAACTCGCTCTCGCCGGGATTCTTTGCTGTCAATTCTGCCATAAAGGAATCGACATACTTCTGCGTAAATTTGTCCATAACAATGATATTGAATAATACACTACTATGAGGCTGGTAAGAGCCTCTTAACTTGCAAAGGTAAAAAAATGGAGGGAAAACTCCTATTTTCCTGAAGCTTTCCCGATTATTGAGGTGAGTATGGCGCTGACAATGTATAGAGCGGCCATTGTCCATACGATACCAGAGTATCCGAAAGGCTCTTTCAGTATTTTGACAAGAAGGGGTCCTAAGACGACGGAAAGGCCGGCTCCCAGATTCAGGACTGACACGGCGGCGCCTTTATCGCGGCTCACCAGCGATGGAACCAATGCTGAAAGAGGTACGAACCCTGCCAATGTGATGCACCACAATGCTCCGCATATCAGTATGAACCATAAATTGTTGCATATCTGAGGAGAATAGTAGAACAGCAGGACCGTGATAGCGCATCCAATACCTCCAAACCACGCGACGGTGCGGGACCATCCCAATTTGTCGCCAACGATTCCAAAAATAAGATTGAATATAATATTCGCGATAAAGATGGAGCTCCAAACCAAGGCCCAATCCGCTTCAAGCACACCGTGCTCCATCATATAGAGTGGCATAAATACCACAAACGCATATTGGGAAGTAGTGTTGATTGTACGGACAATCCCTCCCATCAGGATTTTCGGCTCTCTGCCAACAATTGCGAGCCCCTTCAAAAGCTCCTTGATGGGATTGCCTTTTCTCTGTTCCTGCTCTCCTGCAAACAGGTTCTCGCTGCCTGCTTTATTGACAAGCAGGGCCAGCAGCGCACCTGCGCTGGCAAATATGGCTGCTGAGGCAAGGGCGGGGACAACTCCGAATGCGTTTTTGGCGAATATGCCAAACCGTGCCCCCAGGACGTTCAGTCCTCCGGTGAATATAAACCAGAACCATCCCTGGGCAGAACTCAACTTTCCTTTTTCTACACGATATGTAATCCATACGACAAAGGTGTAGGCGAACAGGGGATATCCTAAACCTCTGACTGCGTAGGTGGTCAAAAGCACAGGGATATTCATCGAGCTGATGCCCCAGAGAGAGAAGCCGAGCGCTCCGATGACGTACAGCACATAGCCTGTCAGCATTGTTTTCTTGATGCCGAATGTCTCTGCGATGACACCGGAAAGCCAGGATGAGGCAGCCACCGCTATTCCATAGACTGAGTAAAGGATGGCGGAGTCCACGCCTTTTCCATACATATAGGCGCTGAGCCAGGTCTGCTCTATGCCGTCGCCCATAACAAATAACAGGACGCCCAGGTATCCGAAGATCAATTCTTTGGGGCTCCCTGTCCTTTTCAGCTCATTCATAGTGATTTGTATTGTTCGTAAAGGGAGTTGAAAATAGTGTGTCTTTCATTGTCGGGGGTATGAGTCCTGCGTATTCCCGGTTTCATCGCCCTCTGGGCGTCGGTGACACATTGATGTACCCCGGCCGCCACTGAAGCTAACATAGCGGCACCCAATGCACAGGCCTGATCGCTGTCCGGAACTTCGATCTTGACTCCTATGACGTCTGACAGGGTCTGTACGACATAAGGTGATTTGGCTGAGATTCCACCGGCCGCAAGGATACGCTTGATTTCGATGCCGTCTTCAGTAAATCTCTCGAAAATAGCGCGTGAGCCGAAGGCGGCAGCCTCGACAAGGGCTTTGTAAAATTGGGCCGGAGTAGTGGCCATAGTCAGGCCGCTGACCTTAGCTTTGGCCCTCGGGTCATCGAAGGGACTTCTCCTGCCGTTGAACCAGTCCAATGCAACGATATCGTCTTTGCGCACCGGAATAGCTGCGGCCTCTGACTCGAGTTCGGTTATTGGCTTTCCGCAGAAGCGCGAGAACCAGGCGAAAATATCACCGAAAGCGGATTGCCCCGCCTCAATACCAATATATCCGGGCAGAATGGATCCGTCCACCTGACCGCATATTCCCTTGACTAATCCTATCTTTCCCGGAGGAGCGACGCATAAGTCACAAGTGGATGTGCCTATGATTTTCACCATAGTGCCGCTCTCTACTCCGCAACCGACCGCTCCTACGTGGCAGTCAGCCCCTCCCAAGGCGATTGCCGTATTTTCCCGGAGACCCAGTCTGTCAGCCCATTCACGGCAGAGACCTCCGACTTTTGTGTCAGCTGTAAATGTATCCTTGTACAGATGTCCTTTGAAAATGTCCAGAACGGGGTCTATGTTTGTGAAGAAATCCCAGGCTGGAAGTCCGCCCCAGCTCTCGTTCCACATTGCTTTGTGCCCGGCTGCACATCTTCCCCGAGAAAGTGTCTCGGGAACAGTATTTCCGCTCAGTAGAGCCGGAATCCAGTCACACAGCTCCACCCAGGACCAGGTTGATTCCAACAGAGACTTGTCCTCTCTTAGGCAGTGCAACATCTTCGCCCACACCCATTCGCAACTGTAACTTCCTCCGCAGTACTTGGAGTAGTCAATCGTATTGGCTTTGCAGGCCCGGTTGATCTCATCATTCTCTTTGATGGCGGTATGGTCCTTCCATAGGACAAACATTGCATCCGGATTGTCCTCGTATTGGGGGAGCATAGCCAATGGACGTCCCTGACGGTCAATGAGTACCGGAGTGGAGGCTGTGGTATCGGCAGCGATTCCTGCGATTCTTTCCGCGATGCCGCTTCCTGCGTCACGGATGGCGCTGTGTATGGCTTCCTCCATAGACTCCATATAGTCAAGGGGGTGATGCCTATACATATTTGCTTGGGCATCACAATACTTATGCTCGGCCCATCTGCGATAGCAACAGGATCCGCTTGAAATCACTGTTCCATTCGATGAGTCTGCAATTATGGCTCTTACGGAATCTGTACCGAAGTCCAGACCAAGAAGATACTGTGTCAAATCTATTCTTTTTGTTTAGCGAGCAACTGGACAGAGCTGTGGTCGGGCCATTCGACGATGAGATTGATTTCCTTTGTCCTGAAATCTTCAATCATCTGGAAAATGGCAGTGCCGCTGCCGTCCGCCATCTCTCCCTTTCCTGCGGTGAGGGCTGCCTGATCGATCACTTTGGTGTCGAGGCTGGCAGGATTGTATTTGATCTTACGCTCGGAGAACTTGATGGTGTTGGCTTTGGTGTTGAATGAGACCTCGCCGGCCACTAGTCCTGACTTCTCTGTGACGATGCCGCTCTGGATTGAGACTGCTTTGCCCAGGGAAGTGGCTTTGGTGATGGTGTAATCAATCTTTGAAGAGGTGGTGAAAATACTCTGTCCGCTGAGGCAGACTGTTGCTGCAATGAGCAAAAAAATGGTGGTTAGGATACGTTTCATATCTGCAAATTTAATTAAATTTGTGGATGAAACAATTGAAATAAAATATGGCATATCAACAAAGGGAAGGGCAGGGCAGCCTCTTCAAAAATGAAAAGCAAAATGACCGTCAGCCTGATTTCAGGGGCAATATTTTAATCAAAGGCGTGACATATAGCATATCGGCCTGGAACAGGACATCCCAGAATGGACGGGAGTATATCAGCCTTCAGGCCGAGGAACGCTCTTCGGACGCTCAGCAGGGATATCAGCAGCGTCCTTCTTATACGCCTGCCGCACCATCTGAGGTGGCGCCTCCCCCGTCTTTGGATGATTTGACTGCGGCGGCCGCTCCTGAGGATCTTCCTTTCTAGAAATGATGATTCTTTTTTGTATATTTGCGTGTTATGCACAATAATTTAGTGATAGGCTTCGGGGAGTTTCTTTTTGACTGCTTCCCTGACGGACGGGACAGGCCCGGCGGAGCTCCTGCCAATTTTGCCCTGCATGCAGCAAGATGCGGGGCGGAGTCTGTCATAGTCACTGCTTGCGGAGCCGATTCACGAGGAGAGATGTTGACCGGAATTGCTGCCGGTAGCGGTGTGAAGATGGTCTGCAATGTAGTGGAATACCCTACGGGCTGGGTTAAGGTTTCAGGTACGGACAATGCGCCCACATATGAAATCATCCGTCCCAATGCGTGGGAGCACATTAGACTCAGTGATGAGATTGTCTCCCTTGCCCGCAATGCCGCTGTCTTCTGTTTCGGCTCGTTGTGTATGAATGCTCCAGAGACAAGATCTACCATATGTGCTATCCTTGGAGCAGAGGGGAAGGATATCAGGTATAAGGTGTTTGATGTCAATCTGAGAGATGATTATGGCAAGGCATCGGTGCGCAAGGGTCTTGAACTTTGCAATATCCTGAAACTGAACGACTATGAGTTTATTCTTCTCTCAATGATGTTCAATCTTGATTCTGACTCGGAAGAGGATACAGCCCGCCGCTTTATGGAGATGTTTGAAATAGAGACCGTCATTGTTACGGCCGGGACGAGATACAGTGCCGTATATACTGCGGACGGGACAAAATCGGTGATTCCCACACCTGTTGTCCCGGAGGATGAATTTGTGGATGCAGTTGCTGCCGGTGATGCTTTCCTCGGAGCATTCGTGGCATCGCTCATCGATGGGAAGACAATTCTTCAGGCTCACGGCAGGGCCGTCAGTGCTGCCGCTGAGGTATGTAAATTCCAGGGTGCCGGTTTTGTGGAGCCTTGACGTTTTTTTGAATCCAAAAATTCCAGATAGTATGAAACACAATGTGATTTTGTTTACCCTTGTTTTGATGGCGGCTGCTGCCGTGACATCTTGCAAGTCAAAGACCCCTGAGCAGGATGCTGCCGTTCAGGTTCAGGCTTATGTTCTGAAGGATACCACTTGTACAGTATCCTATTCTTATCCTGCCACGATTCAAGGTCTTCAGGATGTAGCAATCTATCCACAGGTAAGTGGAAGGATTACTGCAATCAAAGTTATTGAAGGTCAATATGTCAAAAATGGAGATGTATTGATTGAGATTGATGACGTGCCATACAGGGCAGCTTACGATGCCGCCCTCGCTCAGGTGGAAGTCGCTAAGGCTCAGCTTGAGACCGCCCGTCTCACCTATGAAAGCAAGAAGAATCTGTTTGACCTGCAGATTATCAGTGAATATCAGCTCAATCTGGCCAACAATGAAGTGGCTACGGCTGTCGCCATACTCGGGCAGGCTGAGGCTTCTTTGAAGAGTGCCAGCAATGATCTCTCATTTACAAAGGTGCGCACAATGGGCAAGGGATATATCGGTTCTCTGCCATATAAGGTAGGAAGTCTGGTGGGACCCAATATCACCACTCCTATCACAATGGTGTCAGACAACTCTTCTGTGTATGCTGATTTCTCCATCCCTGAGAATGCCCGTCTGGAAATATTAACATCTGAAGACTTAGAGTCTTATGGCTCAGAACGTGCGGTCAATGGTCTCTTCCCTCCTCTGAATCTTATCACCAATGTCGGAAGGGAGTTTGACCAGCAGGGGAAAATCCATTCAATCAGTGGCCTTATCTCCAATGAGACCGGGTCAATCCCGGTACGGGCCATTTTCCCCAATCCCAATGGTGTGCTACTGTCCGGATCCTCAGCAAAGGTTGTATTGAGGTTAGAAGAAAGTAACGTGGTCCTGGTACCCAGAACTTCTATCAAAGAGATTCAGGACAAGCAGTTTGTGTTTGTGATAAACGGGGACACACTCTCTCAGGTTGAGGTGAAGGCATCCAGACTGAACAGCAGCCAGTGGCAGTTGCTTCCTGATGAAGAGGGTAATATGCCCCTTAAAGCTGGTGACAGAGTGACAATGACGACCAACCGACTTATGAACGGGGCAAAAGTTGAAGTAATCAATTAACTGATATGAAACTCGACAATTTTATCAAACGGCCTGTACTGTCGGGAGTCATCAGTGTCTTGATAGTACTTGTCGGTGTGCTGAGTCTGGTATCACTGCCTATTGAGCAGTATCCTGACATAGCCCCTCCGACTATTAGTGTTTCTACAACTTTCTTCGGCGCGGATGCCCAGACTATTATGAAGTCTGTCATTACGCCTTTGGAACAGGCAATCAACGGTGTTGAGAATATGCTCTATATGAGTTCCAACTCCTCCAATGCCGGTGAAGCTACGATCAATGTCATTTTCAAGCAGGGGACGGATCCGGATATGGCCGCGGTCAATGTCCAGAATCGAGTCCAAAAGGCTCTTTCCCTTCTCCCTGCCGAGGTGAAGCAGTACGGAGTACTCGTGGAGAAGAGGCAGAATTCTATGCTTCAGATATTTGCGGTATATTCTCCGGATGATACATATGATTATGCTTTCTTGTCCAACTATGCTTCTATCAATATTCAGCCGAAGATAATGCTGGTCAATGGAGTCGGTAAGTTCCAGATGCTCGGAAGCGAGTATTCCATCAGAGTATGGATGAATCCTTCTTCTATGATGCAGCACAATCTGGTACCTTCTGATATCACCAGCGTGCTGACTACTCAGAATATTGAGGCTGCAACCGGTACTTTGGGACAGAATACCGACGAGACTTATCAGTATACGATGAAATACACCGGACGTCTCAAGTCTATTGAGGAGTTTGAGAATATCATAATCCGCTCTGATATGAAAGGAAACATCCTTCGTCTGAAGGATGTGGCAAAAATTGAGCTGGGTATCGAGTCCTATACTTTCACCGGACAGACCAACGGACATCCCGGAGTTATGTGTATCGCATATCAGGCTGCCGGCTCCAATGCTACGAAGGTGAATAAGGAAATAGAACAGATTCTAGAAGATGTCAAGAAAGATGCGCCCAGCGGTCTGGATATTGTCACTATGATGGATACCAATGACTTCTTGTTTGCATCAATCAAGCAGGTTGCAGGTACTCTCAGGGATGCCATTATCCTTGTTATCCTGATCGTGCTTCTTTTC
>DCIC01000144.1:60671-73759 GCA_002315825.1 Bacteroidales bacterium UBA1736
TTCTCAATAAACCTCCTTACTCTGTTTGCCCTTGTCCTTGTCATCGGAACCGTGGTGGATGACTCTATTGTGGTGGTCGAAGAGGTGCACACTATGTTTGAAAGCGGGATCAAGTCTCCTTTCAAGGCTACTGTGGAGGCCATCAAGGCCGTTGCTCTGCCGGTGCTCACTTCTTCACTGGTCTTTATGGCTGTGTTTATCCCCGTGTCTATGATGGGCGGTACCAGCGGTGTGTTCTATCGCCAGTTCGGTCTTACAATGGCTGTGGCCGTAGGTATTTCTGCGTTGAACGCCCTTACGACTGTTCCTGCATTATGTGCTTTGATGCTCAAACCTATCAAGAAGATTGAACCGGGTGTAAAGCCTACATTCAAGCAGAGATATGCGAGATGGTTTGATGGACTGTTTGATAAGTTCAGTACTTCTTTCCAGGGGTCTGTAGATAAGTATATGGGTAGGAAGCCTTTGATTTGGTTGGTAATAGCGATTGGAGCATTCCTTCTCGTATTCTGTATGAAGAATATGCCCAGCGGACTGGTTCCCGATGAAGATAAGGGTATGCTTATAGTGGAGGTCAATCTCCCTCCCGGATCTTCTCTGTATGCGACTGATGTCGTGGCTAAGAGTGTATCCAATGATCTGGCGAAGATCGAGGGAATCAGTGATGTGACGGTTGTTTCCGGATATGGTTTCATCGCCGGAATGAACTCATCTGCAGCTGCGATCATTTGTAAGATGGATCATTGGGATGACCGCGGAAAAGATTTGTCCGCAGCCAAGCTGTATGTCAAGATGCAGGAAGTCACTCAGAAATATAAGGAAGCCAACTGTATCATCTTCTCAACGCCTATGATTCCAGGATATGGTACCAGCAATGGTATTGAAATGTATATCCAGGACAGAAGAGGCGGTACCATTGATGAGCTTTATGATGTGGCTACCGGGTTCTTGTCAGATATTTCGAAGGAGGGACTTTACGGCTTTACGGCTTTCAATCTGGATTATCCTCAGTGGGAAGTGTCTGTTGATGTGGCCAAGTGTATGCGCGCCGGTCTGACTCCTCAGGCTGTGATGAGTACGATGGGAGCCTATTATGGAGGAGCTTACGCTTCTGATGTTAATCTATACTCCAAAGTTTACAAGGTAATGGTTCAGGGCTCTGCCGATGACAGAAGAGATGAGAGCTCCCTTAACCTTACTTACATCAGGACCTCTGACGGAGAGATGGCTCCTCTCAGTAACTTTGTTTCACTCAAAAGAGTGTATGGACCTGATGCATTGTATTCGTTCAATAAGTTCTCTGCAATCAATACCAGTGTGACTTCCTCTCTGGGTACAGGAGAGGCGCTTGCTATCCTCAGAGAATATGAGGCGAAATATCTTCCCGAAGGATATACTCTGGATTTCGGTGGAATGGCACGTGAGCAGAATAGTCAGGGAGGACTCGGAGGAATGCTTATCCTTTGTACATTCTTGATTTATTTGATTTTGGCAGCTCTCTATGAGAGTCTTGTCATTCCATTCTCGGTTTTGCTTGCAGTACCTATCGGCCTTGCCGGATCATATGGTATTTCAATGCTTTTCGGCTTGGATAACAATATTTATCTTCAGACCGGTGTCATTATGCTTATCGGACTGTTGGCGAAGACATCAATTCTTATCACTGAGAATGCAGTTGAAAGGTATAAAGCCGGTGCCACTATACGTGAGGCGGCTATCGGTGCTGCCGGTTCCCGACTCAGACCTATTATGATGACTGCCGGAACTATGGTTATCGGTTTGCTGCCTTTGGTCGCTTCTCTGTACGGAGTAGGTGGAATGGGTAATTTCTCTCTTGGTCTGGGTACTATTTTCGGAATGATAGTAGGAACAGTCGCTTTGCTGTTCGTCACTCCGGTAACGTACACGACTTTCCAGAAAATTCAGGACAAAATCAAAACAGGAGGAGATGAAGATGAAGAATAAAATAATACTGACAGCCCTTACCGTGCTGTCCATATGCTCTTGTGCTCAGCTTGGAAAATATAAAGCTGTTGAGACCGTGTCCGATAATCTATATGGTGATGTGGTTAAAGATGGAGGAATAAGTGTGGCTGAGATGAGCTGGAGGGAGTTCTTCTCTGATGGTGACCTCAAGAATCTGATTGATACTGCTCTTGTCAGAAATAAGGATCTGGCGATGTCATACGAGCATATCTGTCAGGCGGAAGCACAGCTCAGAGGTGCCAAACTCTCATTTATTCCTACTCTTGGAGTGAATCCGGGTATCACTACCTCCTATGCGGGTGATAATCTTGCCGGCAAGACATACAGCTACAATGTAGCCGCTTCTTCTACCTGGCAGCTTGATGTATTTCGTCTTATCAATAATTTGAAAGCTTCCAAGGTTTCCAAATCTCAGATGGAAGATTACTATCAGGCTGTTCAGACAAGTCTTGTTGCTGCCGTAGCCAATACTTATTATGCGATTCTTATGCTTGATGCACAGATCAGTACGGCCAATGCAATATGTCTTGCGTGGGATAAATCCGTGGAGACTGTCAAGCATCTCAAGGACGCGGGTCTGGCAGATCAGGTAGCTGTTTCTCAATATGAGGCTAACCGGGACAATTTCAAAATATCGATTGTTGATCTGACTGAGAAGCTCAATCAGGCTGAGAACTCTATGTGCCTGCTCCTCGGACGTGAGTCGGGAACGCAGATCAAGAGGGGTAAGCTCGCTGATCAGAAGTTGCCTTCGGGGATGTCGTTGGGCGTTCCTGCCAATATCCTTACTCTTCGCCCCGACGTCAGAGCAGCTCAGCGGGATATGGAGCTTGCATTCCATTCAACGAAGGGAGCTTTGCTTAACTTCTTCCCGACGCTGTCTCTTAACGGATCCATTGGGTTGGTCAATCCCGTGACTGGTGAATTGTCTCCTATGAGTCTGCTTGCCAATGTCGGTGCAGGTCTTGTGGCTCCTATTCTCTCTGCCGGCCAGAACAGCGCGGCTTATCGTGCGGCTCAAAGCCGTCAGCGCGAGGCTAGACTTGCTTTTGACAAGGCGCTTCTGACAGCGGGGAATGAGGTGAATGACGCTTACTTTGCATATAATTCATATACTGAGAAATCAGGGTATTATGAAACTCGAGTGGCTTCTCTTGACAAGGCGCGCAAGGATACAGAGTATCTGATGAAGAATAGTCTGGATAAGACTTATCTTGATGTTCTTTTTGCTTATTCGAGTTATTTTGATTCGGTTCTGTCTCTTATTGCCAACAGGGCCGGGAAGATGCAAGCCAGTGTGGATCTTTATGCTGCATTGGGCGGAGGCTCGTTCTAAGCGATAATATTAGAATGGAAGATCCCCACAGTGAGGCTGCTCGCCTCCTTGGGAATCAAAAGAGTCGGAGATTTTGCCGTATAGCAAAAGTCTCCGACTTCTTTTGACCCTGCATCCATCACGCCTGGTTCGGCTCTTATTTTGTCAGGAAGAGGATGCAGACGGGATCGTCTTCCGGGAAAGTTTGAGTTGACTCGGGGCCTGTCAGTGCTCCGCTCAGCGAGTCTCTATTGTAAACCTCAATGGAATGGCTGTCCTTGCAGGCTACGAAAACACGGCTTCCGTCGGGAGAGATGGCGAAGTTGCGGGGATGTTTCCCGGTGTTGAAATAACCGGCCTCCTCAAGAGTGCCATCTTCCTTGACGCTGTACGCTGCGATGCCATCGTTCTGGAGTCTGAGTGATGCATAGAGGAATTTGCCGTCCTGGCTCAGGTGAATATCTGCACCGCCGTGGGCGGCGGTGGGATTGGCCGTGTGTCTTTCCAGTTCTTTGAATGCGGGCCTCCCATCCTCGGAAAGAATCTGCCATACGATGACTTCGTCCGACAACTCGGTTATGCAGTACAGGGTATGTGTCATAGGATTAAATTCAATATGTCTTGGACCGGCCCCGGGACCGCAGGGTATGTCAAACGCCTCGTTGAAAATGGACTCCGAGTCTTTGACGATTTGTCCTACTCTGATAAGGTCATTTCCGAGGTCGCAGGCCAACAGCCAGGTCCCCTCAATCCCGAGTTCCTTGCATATCTCAAGGGGCAGGATACGGCTTTGATGCATATAGGATTTGTCCTGTCTGCCCTGAAAAGGGCCGTTCCCGTCATAATCGGATTGGTAGGACAATGTGTTGTGGATTCCGGTGAGGGCTTTATCCTTCAGGGAATAGATGGACAGAGAGCCTCCGCCATATTCTGCAGTGAAAAGCAAATCATTGTCCGGATTGATGCATATATGGCAGGCGTCAGAGCCCCCTTTGGGAGCAAATCCTGTCTGAGTCCAGGATGAGTCCGTTTTCTTAAAAGACCATACACCTTCTCCGACAGCGTAGAAGTGATCCTGCTCGTTGTCCAGAGTAAGAAAAGTCGGATCTTCAGCATCGAGGACGGATGTAGCATCGGCGGTGCCTCTGGCGCAGTCATAGTGGTATTGGTAAATATGCTTGCCATAAGTTCCGACCAGATAGTCGTATGATTCGGGAATATCTGCGCTTGTACCGCTCTGTGCACAGGCTGTCAGGATAAACAGCAATGAAAGGGTTGTCAATATGTTTCTCATACCGCAAAGATAGACTAAAAAATTGCTATATTTACCATTATGACAAGCAGAAGAACATTTATCAAGTCAATGGCGGTGGGGACTGTATCGTTGTCATCCGCAGGCGTTATCCGGGCTTTTGATTCAGGACAGGAAAGACTAGATTCCAAGATGAAATGGACACAGTCTTTCTCCGAAGACGGGTCGGAGCTTGAGATTGGCAATCAGATACTTAAGATCAAGGGACGGCTGAGTTTCCTGTCTTCGGGGGAGGAATGGAAAATCGTAAAATCCCGTGATGGGGTGTCTTGCCGTAATGCTCTTATTGATACGAGAGGGAATGTTCAGGGATATTGGGTGCTGCTTCCGTCCGGGCAGAAGATGGAACTTATGTTCTATCACCGCAGCGCACAGAACTTCAGCGGCGAGATGCGATTGGAGGGATACATTGAGTTTTACAGCGATTCTTATACCTGTAGGACAGTGCCCTCTATAGAAGAGAAGGTGTTGAACCTGGGAAGCGGCAATGCTGATTCCCTTACTGATGACAGCGTTTTTTCTCCGGAAAATGATGCTCTTCTTCAAATGAAGGCCGCTGCCCTTAGCCTTGATACTCTTGGCGGTGGAAAGTTTGCCTTCTGTATGAAGGGCCGTATTGATTCCGCCTCTCAGGCTGTGTTTACCTTTGAACTGATAAATAAATATTTCACATCCCGCTGGGTGCCCTATTACCGGCCTCTTTCAAAGAAGGGCGGTCACAAAGTGCCCACAGGCTGGATGTCTTGGAATACCTATTTCGATAAGGCTACGGCAGAAGATAACTTAGATGAAGCGAAAATAGGAAAGAAATATCTTCAGCCTTTCGGCTGTGAAATCTGGCACATCGAATCCTGGCAGGGCAACTCAGACAAGCTGCCGGTCTCTGACTTCTACAATATGGATTTGGAGGTCAATGAGAAGCAGTTTCCCAAAGGTATGAAGGCTCTTGCCGAAGATATCAGAGCCCTGGGATTCAAGCCCGGAATATGGATGGCTCCTTTCGGGACCGGAAGCAGTGATTTTTACGAAGCGCATAAGGGGTGGTTCCTCCATCGTTCTGACGGCACGCCCGTTTCGTGCTGGAATGGTCGCTATACTTTGGATCCTACCGTTCCCGAGGCGTTGAATCATATTGAGAAGATATTCCATACGGCATCTTTCGAATGGGGGTATGAGTATTTCAAAGTCGATGGGATGTCCGGAAGAAGTGAAGGGTATTGTGCCCATCTATATGAGAGGGAAGACATCAGGTCTTGTTTCCATAATCCTTCCTGTCCAAATCCTTTTGAAAAATGTGTTCAGGCCATTAGACACGGGATAGGTGAGGAGAAGTATTTTCTCGCTTGTCAGGGTCACGCTACCGGACCCGAAGCGGATTATGCCAATGCGTCCAGACTAGGCGCTGATATTGTCAGCCCAAATGAACCTGTGAAGTGGGGGAATGTAATGAATCAGGGGCGGTGTTTTCTGAATCAGGCTTTTTCTCACAACATTGTGATGATATGTGATCCGGATACACTCCTGGTACGGGATTTGTCGATAGAAGAGGCGAGGGTATCTGCGACGATAGTTGCTCTTCCGGGTCAATTGACTTTTTTTGGAGACAAACTATCGGGCCTGTCGGGCGACAGAATGAAAATACTCCAACAAGTCCTTCCCGTGACAGATGTGCGTCCAAAAAACCTATATCCTTTCTTTGAGATGCTTCCCGTATGGAATCTTTCGATAAACAATGAAAAGATGGAACCGTACAACGTAGTGGCATTTTTCAATTGGGATGATGAGCAAAAAACAGTCAGCGTGACTCGCTCTGAGCTTGGCATTGATTCTCAGGCACGCGTCGCACTTGAGTTCTGGACAGGTGAGGAGATGAAGTTTGGAGAGGGGGAGGATTTCAATGTGACTGTACCGGGCAGAGGTGTCAGAGTCCTCGCGCTGCATCGGGACAGGGAAGTTCCTTTCTGGATCGGGAGTGACAGACACGTCACTGTCAATGCCGTAGAGCTGTCTTCATATATCTGGAATGAGGGAGCATCTTCATTGGAGTCCACCGTGCACCTTATTGGAGGATTCCCTTTGACAATGCACTTCCATATCCCCTCAGGATGGTCCTTGGGTAAAGTGATTTGTGCTGATGCCGAATGCTCACGGGAGTTGGATGGGGGACATCTGAAGCTCACATTGAGATCGGGCAGAGATGCCGATGCCTCCTTGAAAATACAATTTCGCAGATAACATAAAAATGACAAATAATAACAATAACCTCTAAATCAATTGAATATGGCAGAGAAATTCAGAATTGGCAGCGATTTGATCGGGGAGTTGAATGTGCCCGCAGACGCTTTGTATGATGTCCAGACGCAGCGATGCCTTGACAATTTCAACATCAGTCATTTTCACGTAAATGAATACCCTAATTACCTCAAAGGTATAGCAATTACCAAATTAGGTGCTGCCCAAGCCAATCACGAGCTTGGCCTCATTACTGATGAAGTTTATGAGGGTATCAAGGCTGCGTGTCAGGAGATAATGGAGGGCAAGCTTGCCGAATATTTCCCTATTGATATGATGCAGGGAGGAGCAGGCACTTCCACTAATATGAATGCGAATGAAGTGATTGCCAACCGCGCATTGCAGCTTATGGGATATGAGCTCGGAGATTTCAAGCACTGTTGGCCCAATGATGATGTCAACAGGAGTCAATCCACAAACGATGCCTTCCCTTGCTTCTCCCATATGGGATTGTACCTCACTCACCTCGAATTGAAAAAGCATCTTGAGGCTCTCATAGCAAGCTTCCGTGTCAAGAGTGAGGCATTTGCCGGGATTCTGAAGATGGGGCGTACCCAATTGGAGGATGCGGTTCCTATGACCTTGGGACAGTCTTTCGGAGGCTTTGCTTCTATTTTGGAAGATGAACTTCAGCACTTGGATGAGGCCGCGGCTGATTTTTTGATTGTCAATATGGGTGCTACCGCAATTGGAACGGGAATATGCTCCGAGCCCGGGTATGCCCAGAAATGCGTGGATGCATTGTCCCGCATCACCGGTTGGCCCGTGCGCCTTTCAAGGGATCTTGTCGGTGCGACATCCGACACTTCTTGCCTGGTGGGCTACAGTGCGGCAATGAAGAGAGTTGCGGTCAAGGTTTCCAAAATCAGCAATGATCTTCGTCTGATGGCATCTGGTCCTCGTTGTGGCCTTCAAGAAATCAATCTTCCCGAAAAGCAGCCGGGCTCTTCAATTATGCCTGGAAAGGTCAATCCCGTCATTCCTGAGGTTATGACACAGATCAGCTTCAAGGTCATCGGCAATGATGTCTGCGTAACGATGAGTGGCGAGGCGGCTCAACTGGAGCTCAATGCTATGGAGCCTGTGATGGTGCAGTGCTGCTTTGAAAGTGCTGAACTGTTGATGAATGGTTTTGATACCTTGCGCATCAATTGCGTTGACGGCATTACTGCCAATCCCGACAGGTGCGAGCAATATATCAAGAACTCAATAGGAATCGTAACCGCTCTCAATCCTATTATCGGATATAAACACAGTACGAAGATTGCAAAAAAGGCAAAGGAGACGGGTAGAGGAGTGTATGATCTTGTTCTTGAAGAGGGAATACTTACAAAAGAGGAGCTGGATGAGATTCTTCGTCCCGAGAATATGATCAAACCTGTGAAGCTCGACATAAAACCGCGCAAATAAATTTGCAGGTTTATATAATTTGACATACATTTGCAGTGTACTAATATGCTAATACAGTAATTAGTATGCTGCAATTTGTTGATTATGAAAAAATTATTCGTTTTTGTGTGTTTAGCTCTCCTGTTTTTGCAGGAGAGTAGTTCTTTTGGACAGGATGTAAGGGCAATCAAGGGAAGTGTTTTTGATGAGAACAAAGAGGCCTTGCCTTTTGTAACAGTGGCATTGCGTTCCCTTCCGGACTCGACAGTCATCAGCGGGACTGTGACAGACGAGCAGGGACGGTTTATGCTTGACAAAGGGGGAGATATCCTTGAGATATCGATGATTGGATATGGTACTCAGTACTTTCAGGTCGGAAGTATTGACGCCGAGTTGGAGATAAATATGAAGCCTGATTCTAAATTGCTTCAGGAAGCTATGGTCAGTGCGACACTGCCTAAGACCGAGCTTAAAGGTGACGCAGTCGTTACCAATATTTCGGGTTCGGTGCTGGAACATTCGGGGAATGCCTATGATGTTTTAGCTAAGGTCCCCGGAATGATATCCCGAAATGGCCAGCCGGAAGTCATAGGACGAGGCACTCCTGTTTATTATCTGAACGGGCGAAAGGTCACTGACGATTCTGAATTGAAAAACCTTATGTCGGAGGATATCAAGTCCGTGGATGTTATTAGCAATCCGGGGTCATTGTATGGTGGGGAAGTAAGGTGCGTGGTGCGTATCCGCACTGTCAAGCGTCAGGGGGATGGTTTGAGCTTCGCATTGACAAGTCAAGCCAAACAGTATATTTACAAGAATCACGATTTCGAACCGTCCTGGTCAGTCCTTGATCTGAACTATAGGAAAGGCGGCTGGGATTTTTTCGGGAAGATTGTATATTGGAATCAGTGGGGATATCAGTTCAGTGATATTTACAGTGGAACATATACAAAGCCCAATAACGATATTCTTGAAAATGTTCAGGAAGGAATCTTGCAGTTTACCAAGCGCTATATCGGTCTTCAGTATAATGGCGGAGCCAATTGGCAGATCAATGAAAATCATTCTCTGGGCTTCAAGCTTGACTATTCATCCAATAACAGAGATACCGGCTATATGCTCATTGACAACGATGTGTATTCTGATGGACGGAAGATAGACCACCTTACGGCAGTCAATGATTCGTATGTTCCTTCAAATGGGAAGTTTATGGGAAATCTCTATTATGATGGGACAATAGGAAAGCTGAATATCAATTTCAATGCTGACGTGGTCACTTCCAAGACATCAACTGATACTGATGTGACAGAGGAAAGCTGGATTGCTCCGGCACAGATTCATTCAAGTACAAGTGCGGACCAAAGATTGGGTGCCGGCAAACTCATTCTTTCTTATCCCATCTGGAAGGGTTTGCTTCAGGCTGGGACGGAAGAGACTTATGTTTTCGCGAAGCAGGAATATAATATTACCAAGATTGAAATCCCTTCTGCAGATGCGTCTCTGACTGAAAATACTCTGGCCGGTTTTGCACAATACGCTCTAACCCTTCCTTTCGGCCAGATCAGTGCCGGACTGCGTTATGAGCACGTGAACTTTGACTATATTGATAAGGTGGACGCTGAGCATAATCTCAATCGTGTACAGAACAACTGGTTCCCATCAGTCAGTTTTGCTGCGCAGGCCGGGGATTTTGGCTTCAATCTGAGCTATACTGGAAAGACTGTACGCCCCAACTATGGTTATCTGTCCAACGAAATCACTTATGACAACAGGTTCACTTACCAGACGGGCAATCCCAAACTTCTGAATGAGATTCAGCGGACTCTCTCATTGTCGGTCAATTGGAAATGGTTGACTTTCAGCGGGAATTATGAAAATGTAGAAAACAGTTTTTTCCAATGGGCATATCCCTACAATGATCAGGGAGTAGTGATGATTCAGTATGACAACGCAAAGGATCCTGTCAATAGGTTTAATTTCTATCTCAACGCCTCACCTACCATTGGGGTCTGGAATCCAAGATATACGGCAGGGATAACGAAGCAGTATTTCTCCACAACCGTAAACGATCCTCGCGTAGAGGGAGGCAAGAGGGTAGTAGAACTTAACAGACCGATGTATATGATACAGGCCGACAATGCCTTCCGATTCAAACACAGCTGGATATTGGAAGCAAATTACAGGTATATGAGTCCATTCGATGATTTGATTGCTCATATCCAGAAACCTCTTCAGATATTGGAGATGACTGTCAGTAAGTCCTTCTTTAAGGATGAGTCCCTGAATCTGAAGTTACGTTGGTCTGATATTTTGGATTCCAATGTATATTATACTTCGGTGGATTTTGGCAACTGTGAGATAAGGCAGAGCAATGACGGATTCAGTCCTTGTGTGATGCTTCTCATTTCCTATAGATTCAATAGTGCCCGAAGCAAATACAAAGGAACCGGTGCCGGTCAGGATGCAGCCGGCAGAATGAACTAGATCTGTTATTCGATTGCTGAGAGATACTTGTCAATGAATTCGTATCGTTTGGCAAGTATCTTTTCTTTAAAATCTTCAGCTATGAGCTTGTCTGCAGGCTGGTGATGGGGCCTGCGTGGATAAGTCACTACGTGAACTTTTCCTTTTGCATTGTTCAGCCCTGAGAATACGGCACTTGCAGGGCAGGTGCGGTCGATCAATCCGATATCGGTAAAGATTTCCGCTTTGCTGAATGCGAGCAGAAGGGCCGTGTCAAAATATGGGGCGACTTCGTCATTTGCAGGATTGTCCGGATCGTTCTCGCAGATTTGTGGCCATCCGCTTCTTCTGCCTGCGCGGATACCTCCCAGATCCATCAGGGCCGGTACGTTGAGGACAACGGCACTGACTCTCTTGTCGAGTCCGGCCAATGCAGCCGCCTGGCCTCCTCCCTGACTCTCTCCATAGGTCATAACACGTTTTCCGTCCCATTCGGGTCTTGTGCAGAGCCAATCAAGTGCTCTCACCATACGCAGATACATAGTCCGGAAATAATAATTTTCCCTTGTTTCTAAGCTGCGGATGGAGTAATTGCGAAGTTCTCCGTTCGCCAGCTCGTTATAATACTCTTGGGGTGCGTCATTCAGCATTCCGTGGGCATTCATCATAAAGCCGAGGGCCCCATCCCCGAACCTTGCAAGTTCCATTGCTCCTTTTGGGGTGGCGATGCACCAGCTTCCGACAACTCCTGCCGCGCAGGATTGGATGACTATGGGAAGGGATTTGTCCGCTCTTCCTTTAGGAACTGCGAGGTATCCACGGACCGGGCGTCCTTGGGGACAACTGATTTCTACCTGATAGCAGGAATAATGTTCAGCATCTTCTTCTTTCAACCCGACTTCTTTTATGTAGATGTCGGGATTGTCCTTTCGCCAGGCGGATATTTCTTTTTTCCAGTAGCTCTTGAGGTCCTTTGGTGCTGAATAACCGGGTCGGAAGCCTTCGGGAGCCACAACGAATCCTATGTCAAGTGTGTGTGGTGTGAGTTTTTCGGTATAAAGAGAGATGATAACGGCTGTGGTATTGTCAAAGCAGGTATCAATAATGCATTGCTTTCCTGTCTGCAGTATCAGAGGTTTTGATTCTACCTGTATACCGTTGATTAGGACATCCATTCTCAGATCCGAAAAATCCGCATTGTTGAGCTCGGCGAATACTTGGACCTTCTCTCCTTTTGCATACCTGCCGTCGGGATGGGTGGTGGACAGGGTGATGTACTTGCCCAGTGCGTTCTCCGAGCCATCCTGCGCTTTGGCGGCAAAGGGTACAAGTCCTATGGCAAGGAAAAAGAACAATCTCAGGACTTTCATATTACATCAGTTTGCGGTAACGTACTCTCGTGGGTTCTGTCTTTCCGAGTCTTTTCAATTTGTCGGCTTCATATTCTGAATAGTCTCCTTCGAAGAAACGGACATTTGAATCACCCTCGAATGCGAGAATATGTGTGCATATACGGTCAAGGAACCATCTGTCGTGGCTGATTATCACAGCGCAGCCGGCAAAGTTGGAAAGACCTTCCTCGATGGCGCGCATAGTGTTGACATCCATATCGTTTGTAGGCTCATCAAGAAGGAGGACATTTCCTTCTTCCTGGAGTGCGAGAGCGAGTTGCAGGCGGTTTCTTTCACCTCCGGAAAGCACCTTGCAGAGTTTTTCCTGATCCGCTCCGGTAAAGTTGAAACGTGACAGATACGCTCTTGCGTTGATGGACCTTCCTCCCATATTGATTACTTCGTTTCCACCTGAGATGACCTCATATACACTCTTGTCCGGATCGATGCTGGTGTGCTGCTGGTCCACGTAGGCTATCTTGACGGTCTCTCCAACGCTGAACTCTCCTGAGTCGGGCTTTTCAAGCCCCATAATGAGTCTGAAAAGAGTTGTCTTTCCTGCACCGTTGGGACCTATGATGCCGACAATACCGTTGCGGGGAAGTGTGAAATTGAGATTGTCATACAGAAGTTTGTCTCCGAATGACTTGGATACATTGCTGGCCTGAATGACTTTCTCTCCCAGACGGGGACCGTTGGGTATAAATATCTCAAGCTTTTCTTCCTTTTCTTTGACATCCTCATTGAGCATCTTGTCGTAGGCATTGAGACGGGCTTTTCCTTTGGCCTGACGGGCTTTGGGAGCCATATGTATCCATTCCAACTCTCGCTCGAGGGTCTTTCTGCGCTTTGATGCGACTTTTTCTTCAGCGGCGAGTCTCTGTGATTTCTGCTCCAGCCAGCTTGAGTAATTGCCTTTCCAGGGGATACCTTCTCCTCT
>DCIC01000144.1:73859-80188 GCA_002315825.1 Bacteroidales bacterium UBA1736
TGCTGCTCCAGCCAGTCAATGGACTCTGCATCCAGATGGTTGGTGGGCTCGTCCAAAAGAAGGACATCGGGCTCCTGAAGCAAGAGCCGGCACAGGGCGACTCTTCGCCTCTCTCCTCCGGACAGATGCTCGGCACTCTGGTCCGGCTCCGGGCAGCGCAGTGCATCCATTGCCTGCTCCAAGCGGTTGTCCAGATTCCAAAGGTCTTTGGCGTCTATCTCATCCTGGAGGACGGCCTGCCTGTCGAAGAGTTTCTGCATCTTGTCAGGGTCTTCATAATATTCAGGGAGTCCGAATTTGTCATTGATGGCTTCATACTCTTTCATCAAGTCCACATACTCCTGTACTCCTTCCTGAACGATTTCCCTGACTGTCTTGCCTGGGTCGAGATAGGGATCCTGTGGAAGATAGCCCACTGTATATCCGGGAGCGAACACAACCTGTCCCTGGTATTGAGTGTCGAGTCCGGCGATAATCTTCATCAATGTTGATTTACCGGATCCGTTGAGACCGATGATACCGATTTTGGCACCATAGAAAAAGGATAGGTAGATGTTTTTGAGGACTTGTTTGTTGTTTTGCTCGATGGTCTTGTTCAATCCGACCATAGAGAAAATGATTTGTCTTTCTTCTCCGCCTGCCATATGTGTGTATTGTAATAGTGTTATTATAAGAGACTATTTTCCTGCGACAGCGTCAATCTCAACCAAGGCACCTTTGGGAAGGGCGGCAACCTGATAGCAGATCCTTGAAGGCTTGTCTGAGGGGAAGTACTCGGCATAGACTGCATTCATTGCTGCAAAATCTTTTATATCTGAAAGCAGAACGGTAGTCTTGACAACATCATCCCCGCTGAGTCCGGCTTCTTTGAGAATGGCGAAGATATTATCAAGAGATGCTCTCGTTTGGGCCTCAATCCCTTCAGGAATGGTCCCGGTAGAGGGAATGATGGGCAGTTGACCTGAAAGATACAGTGTCCCGTTCAATTCGACAGCCTGAGAGTATGGCCCTACTGCCGCCGGAGCTTTGGGTGTGCTGATGATTTTTTTCATATCAGGTACGGTGAACTACAGATTCAGGGTTATACCTACAGTGATGACATTCCTGTCTCCCACTTCTGCTGAAGATTTGAAAGAAGGAGTGATTCTGTATTTGACAAAGAAACCAACAAGGTCATATGCGGCACCGATTTCGGCACTTGCTCCAAGCTGGTTGAACCCGCTGATCCTCTCTTTATGCTTTCCTGTTTCATAGCCTTTGAATTTGGAGATAGAAGTGGTGAGCATCTCTCCCATAATATTGGCATAAATTTTCAGGTCCCCGTGATTGAAGGCGAGTCCAAGGGGAATCCCCAGATAGTCCGCCCTCATCTTACTTTTCTTGCAGTCGGAATTGGGATATCCCACTATTGCGTCGCCGACATTTGTAAAATAAAGGTTCTTGTCGCTGACATAGTTCTCGAAGCTCCAGCTCAAAGCAGTGTGGAAGCAAAGGGAACCGCTGCGGTTGAGGGCTACATCAAGAGCGATCATATCCATTGAGAATTCGAAACTCTTGCCCATACTCATAGACATAATACCGTCATCGGGTATCATATTGGAGAATCCGAATCCGAATTTATTGAAGAATGAGACATCAACGATATCATCCTTGAAGATGTTGGGACTGTACTTCTCTCTGTAATAATGGTAATCTGTACGTGCAAAGGCCTGGAATGCCAGAAGCGATAATATCGCTGTGATAATTACTTTTTTCATATTCGGTTTTATTTTTAGTTTCAAGATGTGTAAAAATAAGGCAATTTCTGCTTTTATGGAATACTTGGATGCGGATTTCAACTTATCGGATTAAGTACCAATTATATCCGTTAGCCTCAATGCGGACCTGTATCTCAATATTGTTCTGATGATCCATTTTGTGCTTTATGGGTTTGCTGTCCTGCTCTGAAACAGATGCTGATCCTCTGAGCCCGGTATAATAGAGGGGGACAGTGATGGTCCTAGTGATAGGCTCATCGGTGGGATTGAATACCATAAGAAATCCTTTGTCTTCAAGGCTAGGATTGACGTGGAGGAACCCGTCCCAGTCGCGTCCGTCAGGACGTCGGATATGGATAAAATCGCTGTTGAGGATGTCCCTGTACTGTTTGTACCAGTCAATGACTTCCTTTACGGTCTCTTTTGTACGCTGAGTGTCGTATAGTCTGAACCCTCGGTAGCAGGCCTGTACTCCGGATCCGTAGTTCTGCATCATATGGGCCTTGTAGTAGTCGAGATGCTCGTCCAGAGGCTCCAGAGTGGCGGCTGCACCGCCTCCGTGGTACTGGACGAGGGGGACAAAGGTCCAGCTGTTGGTCGGGGTCCTTCGCCAAAGTCCGTCATAGATATTTTGACGGCCCAGCACTATCTGTCTGTCGCGGGGGAGCGACCAATTGACTTCGCGGTATCCCACGCTGCTCTTGTTGGTCCCGACGAGTCTGTATCCGTCATCGGGGACATTCATATAGATACCGTTGGCACACATCCACCGGTACATTGTCTTGATTACACTGTTCTGTTTCCATTGTGAGTCTTCCAATCCGCTGTGATGTGCGTGATCCGTCGAGGCACAGGGGTCTCCAGAGTAAGAGCCGTCGTGTTCCAGGACATCCATACCGGTCTTTTCATAGAACTCTTTCATCTTCCTGAAATAGTCTTGCCCCCAATCTGAACACAGACAGGGCGAACTTCCGAAGGTCATACCTCCCCGCTTCCCGGTCTCTGGGTTAATAATGTCAACTTCATCACTTATCCACCTGCTTGCAAGAAGAGAATAGCCACCTATCTCAATACCCTTTGAATGGGCGTAGTCGGCGAATTCTTTGTATTTTCTGATATTGTCTTCGGAATCGTCCTCCATATCAAAACCTGACCCGAAACTGAGGATGACCATTTCATAACCGGTCTCAGCGCATTGGTCGATAGCAGTTTTTACATCTTCGCTCTTGACGGAGGTGCAGTGCATGAAAATAGGATTTTCTGTTGTCCAAGGGGCGATTCTGTTGAGGAAATGTTTCTCAAACAGGCCTCGGCGCTCACGCTCGCTCCCGTCATAAGGCATAATCCAGTTGTGGAAACTGCTGAAAGAGCCGTTGTCGGGCACCAATTCTTCGGGTCCAAGGGGGAGTTTGACCACTAATTTGCATTTTGTGAGGAGTCGGTAACTTACCTGGGAGGTGTACCTTGCATCCGTCTGCCAGTCTGTCGTAGTATATTTCGTTCCTCCCCAGTCGCTGCAGACATAGATATTCTGATCCGCTGATCCGGACCATCCGTCAACGTTGGCTTCATATTCTACAGTGGGGAGATCCTCAAGGGTGAAATCATTGAGCATTACCGGTACACCGCTCTCGTTGAACAATTCCAACCATTTGCCTATGATGGGGATTCCGTCATAGATTGTGTAGTGCAGCAGGATAATTACACCTTTTGCGAGCCCCGGTCCGGTAAGCTTGAATGTCAGCTCTTTGCCGGATGTGTCCCAGTCTTTGACAAGAGACCAACGTTTGTGCTTCCAATCCATCCGTTTCTGTATGTCAGAGATGGTGAAGTCAATTACTTGGAATGCACCGGGGATAGCTGTCAGCTCATCTATCCAATTGTCCCGCAAGTATCCATATTCGATTTGTCCTGCCAGTCCTCCGAGAGGATAGGTGGCGCCGTCGATGGTGACTGACCCTTCTGTGGCTACTGTCCGGAGGATGGATTCTCCTGTCATCAGGTTGCGGATATCGATTGTGGACAGATTGGGAAGTACCCTGAACGAACGGCTCACAAGTCCGTTGCTCATAATGATGGTCTTGCCGTCTTTGGACTTGCCTATGGATGATACGAAATCCTTATCGTCTATCAGCCAGTCTTTAGAAGGCTTTACTGATGGAAGTGATATCTGGGGGAGAGATGAGATCTTGTCGGAAAGGGCCTTGGCAAGTTCTTTGTCCAGCTCATCGGCCGGGGAGATGAAGTCTGGGGTGACAAGGGTAGGGGGTATTTCAAAATAATCGAATTGGGCATCCAAAAGGTCGACGTGGTCTGAGCTGATGCCATCGCCACCATCACTGATGATGATTTCAAATACCTTGACTCCGGAGGTTTTGATAACTATCTCCTTTGGATCTTCACCCTGGCGGATTACGCTTGTGGAATATAGCTCTTTTCCGTCTCCGACAAATCTGATATCCACGCTGCCTTTTGAAACAGTCCCTTCGGATGATGCTATTCCAAGGAAATGCTTGCCCTCCTCGGGGCTGGAATACAATATTTTAGTCCCGTCCACGAGCGGAACTTGGATAAGACTTCTGTCTGAATAAGAAATATTGTTGTCATTGACTCCGGCCTTGCAGGAAAATTCCGAGCAATCACCCATCAACACGAACTTCAGCCGGCAAGGGGCCTGGAATCCTACTCCATTCTTATACACCCGACCGGCGATTCTCAATTCTTCTCCAGTGACCGACTTGTTTTTTGAGGGGGCACCATAGGCTTGCTCCACCTTAGACAGGTCGAGATCTGCAAGATTGACTTTGCTTTGAGCAGCGCAGGGAAAGAAAACGCTCAGGCATAGGGGCAGGAGGAGTAGAAATGAGGGTCTGATATGCATTTTGCTGCTGTATTAGAATAGATAACCTACGTTGACATAAAAGGCTCCGGTGCCATCCTGATTGTGAAGAGGACTGTTCTTCAGGAAGTGACTCAGAGGTGTACCATATTCGGCTGCGACAATGAAATTCTCGTTCATTATGAAACGGAAACCGGCTCCGAAAGTGATGTGGGGCGTGTCTTTGTCCTGGCCATATATTGCGACCGGAGTACCGGTGATGCGCTTTAGATTTGAGACATCAATGCCTTTCGTGGTGACGCTTCCATCGCTGAAACCGTTGAGGGCCAATGCGATATTCTGCTTTCCAATATGGAACTTGGCAAATCTCCAGCGGAACTCGGCATTGTATGTTGCCATATCCAACCCCACGACCCTAGTGCGCATAATACCTCTTACTGTCTGGAATCCTCCCATTCCTTCGAAATCGCATTTCTCACCCATATTGGTTATGTATGACAGTGCATAGAATGGTGCGCTGTTGCCGAAAGTACCTTCGTAATTGATGCGGTACGCAAATGTGAGCACATCTTCATCGACAATGGGGACATAGTGCCTCCAAGTCAGAGAGTATTTGTAGTATTGAATCTTGGAAATCCCGGGGAGGGCGGCAATGATATGTCCCTCGGCCCATATTCCTCTTGAAGGGGCGCTTTCCTTGTCGCGGGTGTCATAAACCATTCCGGCCCTCAAGCCTGCGGCATATCCTCCGTCCTTTTCTTTATCTGAGATGATTCCGGCTTGTTTGTAATAGTCGAAGAGGGTAGGAATCTCGGGGAACTTCTTTTCATCGCTCTTACCCTTGTTGATGTTGTCATAGTCAATGCTGCCGATCTTGTAGTAGTCAAAGAAGAGGCCGCCTTCCCATCTGAGCGCGGGTGTGATGACACCGAGGAAGTCTGTCCTGACTTTTACCTCATTCCTCTGCAATTTATAGAAGGGAGAGAAGATAGGTTCGCTGCTGCTCTTATCTTTTCCCTTTGCGATCTTATCGTTATCATAAAAACTTTGGTATCCGTTAAAACCATAGAAATCATAAGCCCGGTCGAGATTGACTCTTGCTGAAGAACTCCAGCGTATGCCGGGGATGAGCTCTTTGTTGTCGTATCTGAGCTGGATCAGCTGAGATCCTTTTGTAAAATATGAATATTCCAGAAAAGTCTTTGACCGATAATTCGGATATGAGCTTCCGTCTCCATAATTGAAAAGCTGGAGAACCGCTCCTATCTGAAATCCTTTGTCGGCATCATATGCCAAAGCCGGGAGCGGGCCAAAATTGTACCCTGTCTTGACAATCTGACCGTTTTCATCCACTTCATTTTTGGCAATGAGAGATAGTGATATGGTCAATAATAAAGCGGCGGTTATAAATTTTCTCATAACAATTAAGAATTAATACACGTACAAATATAATAATTTACTGATTATGGGTGGGGAAGGTGGATATTAATGGTTACATTTGTTGAATACCTTTTGAATATTTCACTAAAACTATCTTTTATGACCAGAAATTCGTTCTTATTCTGCAGCCTTGCTGCATTGTCATTATGCTCATTGTCTTTTGCCCAGAGCAGGCAGACCAGGAAGGCCAATCCCGAAAATATGGCCGCAGTAGTGTCCAATACCAGAACGGAAATAATCCTTCCGGACGTTGATGGTTATAAGGCTCTGAAGACAGACCTTCATAATCATAC